>DATCYC010000307.1:0-2755 GCA_036570525.1 Luteimonas sp. | reverse complement strand
GCGCTGCAGTGGCTCGACTACCAGCGCATGGCGCGGCTGCACATGCGGGGTGTCTACGACTTCCTGCTGGCGGCGGGGTTCCTGGCGTTGGGGCTGTGGATCGGGGCGCGGGTGCTGGGGCGGCGGGGGGCGGCGCCGGCGTTCGATGGCAATCCGCGGGCGCTCGCCGAGCTGGGGATCAGTCCGCGCGAGATGGCGGTGCTGCGGGAGGTCGCGGCGGGGCATTCGAACAAGCAGATCGCGGCCAACCTGCACGTGTCGCCCAACACGGTGAAGACCCATGTGGCGCGGCTGTTCGAAAAGCTGGGCGCGCGGCGGCGGACCGAGGCGGTGCGCAAGGCGCGGGAGCTGGGGTTGGTTCCGTAAGGGCGCATCCTTCGGGGCGAAATCGGCCGAATCACCCGTTTTGACGATTGCCGGGCGCCGCGGTGCAGGGCCCAATGACGCATCTTCCATTGCAAGGGGACAGATCCATGTGGCGCAACATCCTGAAGTACGGCGTGATCGCGGGCCTGGTGGTGGCCGCCGGCATGTGGGGCACCTTGCTGGCGTTCGGCGGCGACATGCCGCACGGCTGGTTCGGCATGGCGCTGGGCTACCTGAGCATGCTGGTGGCGCTCAGCGCGGTGTTCGTCGGGATCAAGCACCACCGCGACGTGGATCGCGGCGGGGTGATCCGCTTCTGGCCGGCGTTCGGCCTGGGCCTGGGGATCTCGCTGGTCGCGGGGATCTTCTACGTGCTGGCCTGGGAGCTGGCGCAGGCCACGGTGGCGGGGGATTTCGCCAGCAACTACGCCACGGCGGCGATCGCGCAGGCCAGGGCGGACGGCGCGGATGCGGCGGCGTTGGCCGAGCTCCGTGCGCAGATGGAGTCGTTCAAGACGCTGTACGCCAATCCGATGTTCCGGCTGCCGATGACGTTCGTGGAGATCTTCCCGGTCGGGGTGCTGGTGTCGCTGGTGTCGGCGGCGGTGCTGCGCAATCCGCGGATGTTGCCGGCGCGGGGGTGAGGGTTGGCGATGCGGCTTGGCCAGCTTCGCTGTTGAAGGCCGGCCCGGTCCGTGACCGCAGCAGTACCATCGACGCCCACCCATTGTTTCGGAGTCCGCATGGCCACCCGGGAAATCACCGAACTGCAGCGCATCTTCCAGTCGCGACTCGATACCCTGGACCACATCCTGGATGTCGGCGGCAAGCACCTCGACCTCGAAGCCGCCCTGCACGAGCGGCTTGCGCCGGACATGCTCCCGCTGGGATCCCAGGTTGCGCTCGCCTGCAACCAGCCGCGCGGCTTTTCCCAATGGTGCGGCGGCAAGCCGGTGGAGAACCTGCCGTGGGACGTGGAGTCGGTGGAGCAGGCGCGCGCGCACATCGAGCAGACGCGCAAGCTCGTCGCCGCCATCGATGCCGGCGACGACCAGCTCGACCAGGCCAAGCGCATCGGCCTCGGCCCGGGCAGGTACTGCGAGCTTCCGGGCCGCCAGTACGTGAGCGAGTACGTGATGCCGAACCTGTACTTCCACGTCACCACGGCATACGCGGTCCTGCGCAAGCTCGGCGTCCCGCTCGGCAAGCCCGACTACATGAGTTTCCTGGCGCCGCACGTGAAGGCCGAGGGCGGCGCCTGACCAATCCGCCGTCGCGGTGGTGGATGATCGTGGCGATCGGAAGCCTCTTGCGTGACACGGTGGAGGCAGTGCGGCGGCTGCCGCACTGCCGTGGCCCGGGTCAGTTCAGCAGCTGGAACCCGACCACCGCGGTCAGGATTGCGGCGAGGATGGCGTAGTTGCCGTTGTCGTCGCGGTAGCCGTACTGGTGGCGGCTGTAGTAGCCGTCTTCGTAGCCGCGCTGGAAGCCCTGGCGGAAGTAGTAGTTGTACTGGTTCTGCGGAATGTAATAGCCGTTGTAGCCGTAGTTGGCGTCCTGGTAGGCGTAGCTGTCGCGGTAGTCGTTGCGCCAGTTGTCCTGGCGGTCGGCGCGGCCGGCGTACAGGCCTTCCTGGTAGCCGTAGTTGATGGCCTGGCGGATCAGGTCGGCGCCGTAGCGGTTGGTCCGCTGCCAGTTGCCCTGGTAGGAGTAGCGGTAGCGGTTGGGCGTGTAGTAGTACGGGTCGTTGTAGTAGTTGTACGAGCGCGTGCTCCAGCTCACCTGCTGCCGGCGCAGGCGGTCGTGGTACTGCTGCTGGTAGCGGTACTTGGCCATGCGGCGCTGCTGCTGCAGGCGGTGGGCGCGCTGCTGGGCGCGGCGCTGCCAGTCGCGGCGCTCGTTGCGGTAGCGTTCGGCGCGCTCGCGTTCTTCGTGGATGCGGCGCCTCTGCTGCTCGCGGCTCAGGCGGTTCTGCTCGTCGATGCGCTGGCGTGCACGGCGCTCGTCGTCGCGGCGGTCGTTGACGCGGTTGCGCTGCAGGTCGCCGCCGACCACGCGCGGGGTGCGGTCGCGGTGTTCGTTGTCGCGACGGTCGTCGGTGCGGTTGCGCTGCAGGTTGCCGCCAACCACGCGCGGGGCCTGGCGTTCGCGGACCTGCTTCTCGCGCGCCTGGCGTTCGCGTGCATCGCGAATGCGGTCGGCTTGTTCACGGCGCTGTGCCTGTTCGCGGCGCTCGGCGAATCCACGATTCGTGCGCTGGTCGTTGCGGCGCGCCTGCTCTCGCCGGGCCTGCTGGCGGGCTTCAGCCTGCTGCTGCCGGGCGCGCTGTTCGCCGGCGCGGCGCTGTGCCTGTCCGCGCCTGGCGTCGGCCTGTTGGCGCTGGTCGCTG
>DATCYC010000306.1:0-2781 GCA_036570525.1 Luteimonas sp. | reverse complement strand
GCCGACAAGCAGCTTGCCGGCGAACTGCTGCGCCTGCGCCCGTCGTACATGAAGGGCCTGATCGGCTATCGCGAGTCGCAGGGCAGGGCGGTGTATCCGGACGCGAACTCGACCCTGCGCGTCGCCTTCGGCAACGTCATCGACCTGCATCCGCGCGACGCCGTGCGCTACGCGCCGGTGACCACCGTGGCCGGCATCGTCGAAAAGCACACCGGCGTGGCCCCGTTCGACGCGCCCGACGTACTGCTCGAGGCGATCGCCAAGGGCGACTTCGGCAGCACCATCGATCCCGTGCTCGGCACGCAGACCGTCAACTTCCTGACCAACCTGGACACCACCGGCGGCAACTCCGGCTCGGCGGTGCTCGACGCCAACGGCCGCCTGATCGGCCTGCACTTCGACAGCAACTGGGAGGCGGTCAGCGCGAGCTGGATGTTCGACCCCCGCTACAAGCGCGGCATCCATGTCGATACCCGCTACATGCGCTGGCTGATGTCCAAGGTCTACCCGGCGCCGTGGCTGCTCGAGGAAATGCGCCTGCCGGCCGAGTAGGCGCGCGCCGTCCACGCATCATCACCACGATTCAACAAGCAGGAAACAGACATGCGAATGACGATTCTGGCCGCGGCGACCGCCGCCGTGGCGACGCTGGCGGCCACGCTGCCGGGCAAGGCCCTTGCGGGCGAAGGCATGTGGGTGCCGCAGCAGCTGCCGGAGATATCGAAGACCCTGAAGAAGGCCGGCCTCAAGCTCGATCCCGATGACCTGGCCGACCTTACCGGCGACCCGATGGGTGCAGTCGTCTCGCTCGGCGGCTGCACCGCGAGCTTCGTGTCGCCCGAGGGCCTGGTGATCACCAACCACCACTGCGCCTACGGTGCGATCCAGCTCAACTCCACGCCCGAGCGGAACCTGATGACCGACGGGTTCAACGCCCCGAAGCGCGGCGACGAGCTTTCAGCCGGCCCGAACGCGCGCATCTACGCGCTCGAATCGATCCAGGACGTCACCGGCAAGGTCAAGGCCGCGATCGCCGCGGCGCCCGATGCGCTTGGGCGCGCCAACGCGCTCGACGACATCGAGAAGCAGCTGGTCGCCGGCTGCGAAGAAGGTGGCGGCTACCGCTGCCGCCTCTACAGTTTCGCCGGCGGCAACACCTACCGCCTGTTCAAGAACCTGGAGATCCGCGACGTGCGCCTGGTCTACGCGCCGCCGGGCAGCGTCGGCGCGTTCGGCGGCGACATCGACAACTGGATGTGGCCGCGCCACACCGGCGACTTCTCCTTCTACCGCGCCTACGTCGGCAAGGACGGCAAGCCGGCCGCGTATTCCGAGGACAACGTGCCGTACAAGCCCGAGCACTGGCTGAAGTTCGCCGACAAGCCGCTGGGCGCGGGCGACTTCGTCATGGTCGCCGGCTATCCGGGCCGCACGGCGCGCTACGCGCTGGCCGACGAGTTCGACAACGCCGCCGGCTGGAGCTACCCGGCCATCGCCAGGCACTACCGCGCGCTCGCGGCGCTGGTCGACGCGGCCGGCATCAAGGACCCCGACATCGCGGTCAAGTACGCCAGCACCGTGCGCGGCTGGGAAAACACGATGAAGAACTACACCGGCCAGGTGGAGGGCTTCGAACGCATCGGCGCCGCGCAGCGCAAGCGCGATGAAGAGGCCGCGGTGCTTGCATGGCTGCGCGAACAGGGTGAGAACGGAACGCCGGCGCTCGAAGCGCACGACAAGCTCGTCGAACTGGCCGCCGACGCCCGCGCCACGCGCGAGCGCGACCTGGTCGTGTCGCGCTTCGACAACACCGGCGTGATCGACGCCGCGCTGACGCTGTACCGCCGCGCGATCGAGCACGAAAAGCCAGACGCACAGCGCGAGGCCGGCTACCAGGACCGCGACGACGCCCGGATCGAGGGCGCGATGCAGCAGATGGAGCGCCGCTACGTGCCGGAGATGGACCGCCAGCTGCAGCGCTACTGGCTGCAGCAGTACGTCGCGCTGCCCGAGGAACAACACGACGAAGCCCTCGACAAGTGGCTCGGCGGCAGCGACGACAAGCACGTCGAGCGGGCCCTCGACGCGCTGGTGGAAACGAAGCTGGACGGCACCGGCGAACGCCTGCGCTGGCTGGAGGCCTCGCGCGAGGAGTTCGAGTCGAGCAAGGATCCCGCGATCCAGTACGCGGTCGCGGTGATGCCCTCGCTGCTCGAGCGCGAGGCCGAGCGCAAGGCGCGCGCCGGCGACGCGCTGCTGGCACGCCCGGTGTACCTGCAGGCGGTTGCCGACTACCGCAAGGACCAGGGCGGGGCGGTGTACCCCGATGCCAACGGTTCGCTGCGCATCACCTTCGGCCACGTGCAGCCCTACACCAAGCTCAACGGTGCGAAGCAGCTGCCGTTCACCACCCTCGAGCAGATCGCGGCCAAGACCACCGGCAGGGAACCGTTCGATTCACCGCAGGTCCTGGTCGACGCGATCGAAGCCAAGCGCTATGGCGGGCTGGCCGACAAGCGCCTGGGCACGGTGCCGGTGAATTTCCTCGCCGACCTGGACATCACCGGCGGCAACTCCGGCTCGCCGGTGATGGACGCGCGCGGGCGGCTGGTGGGCCTGGCCTTCGACATGAACTGGGAGGCGGTGGTGTCGAACTGGGTGTTCGACCCGGACATGACGCGGATGATCGCCGTCGACGGCCGCTACGTGCGCTGGATCATGCAGGAGGTCTACCCGGCGCCGCAGGTGCTGGAAGAACTCGGCCTGGCGCCGAAGCGCTGA
>DATCYC010000305.1:0-2462 GCA_036570525.1 Luteimonas sp. | reverse complement strand
TCGGGCGTCGGGCACAGCAGGGTCACGTCGAGCCCCATGCGGGTGGCGATGGTCAGCGCGGAGTTCGCGACCGCGGTATTGAGCGCCCTGGGGTGGTAGGTCCAGGTGAGGACGTACTTCTTCCCGCGCAGATCCGTGGTGCCGAAGCGTTCCTGCAGCGCCATCACGTGCGCCAGCTCCTGGCAGGGATGGGTGATCGTCTCCATGTTGATCACCGGCACCGGCGAATGCTTCGCGAAGCCCTGCAGCACGCGGTCCTGGCGGTCGAGCGACCAGTCGACGAACTTCGGGAAGGCGCGCACGCCGATCATGTCGACGTAGCGGCCGAGCACCTTCGCCACCTCGGCGATGTGCTCCTCGGCCTCGCCGTCCATCACCGTGCCCAGGTCGAACTCGATCGGCCAGGCGTCCTTGCCCGGCTGCAGCACCACCGCGTGCCCGCCGAGCTGGAACGCGCCCAGCTCGAAGCTGGTGCGGGTGCGCAGCGAGGGATTGAAGAACACCAGCGCGATGGATTTCCCGTCCAGCGGCCTGCCCTTGAGCGCGTCGCCGGCCGGGCCGTGCTTGAAGCGCGCGGCCTGCGCGAGCACCGCGTCGAGCTCGGCGCGGGTCCAGTCCTGGGTGTTGAGGAAGTGCCTGGTCATGGATGCAAGATTCGAAGTGAGGGGGTCGGTGTGTCGTTTTCGCCGGTCCGGAAACGAAAAAACCCAGCGCAAGGGCCGGGTTCGATCTGGAACTGCAATGGCGCAGGTCCGGCTACCCAGCGAGTCGGGCTTCCGGTCGGCGCGCGCGCGAGGTCATGCCCGCCGCCATGCGGGCGGAGGTCAGGATGTCGGCGTTGGCGCACGGGGTCTGCATCGGCGGGAATCCTCGCACGCGGCGACCCGGGCCGCAAGCGCCCTCAGCGGTCGTCGGTAACGATCGGCGTGATCGAGACGCGCACCCGCACGCGGTTGCCGGGGTCGTACGGCATGCGCGAGCGGTACTTCACGCCGTGGTGGACGTAGTCCACGTCGTAGGCGATCGGCCGGCGGAACTCGCGCTCGGTCGGCACCACGTCGCAGCCCTCCCGTGGCGGCTCCCCGGCCTCCGGTTCGGCCTCGTCGGAGTTCGGTGTCAGCGCATCCTTGACCGCCCCCACCACCTTGGCCAGGCCGCGCCTGGGCTCGCCGCCATCGGCGGGCGCTGCGTCCTCGCACTCCTCCACCATCGCGGTGGCGCGCAGGGTCTGGTACACCGGCTCGGCCCGCAGCACGCGCGCGTATTCGGTGCGGACGTTCTCGATCTGGATGACGGTCTGCTGCGCACGCACCGGCAGGGCGGCGCAGGCCACCAGCAGGATCAACGGGAACGCGCGGGTTCGGGGCATCTCGACCAGGGACCGACCGGACGGGCCTGCAGTGTAGGCGCAGGCCGCCGGAAGGGGCTGAATCCCGGCTGTCGTGGTCCGGGCCCGGCCGGTAGAATCGCAGGCCGTCCCCGCGACAGACCGCGATGAGCCTGCGCCTGCACAACAACCTGACCCGTCGGGTCGAGCCGTTCACCCCGCTCGATCCGGCCTGCCCGACCATGTACCTCTGCGGGCCGACGGTCTACAACTACGTGCACATCGGCAACGCGCGCGGGCCGGTGGTGTTCGGCGTCCTGGCCGACCTGCTGCGGCGACGCCACGGCGCGCTGAAATACGCGCGCAACATCACCGACGTCGACGACAAGATCAACGCGGCCGCGGCCGAACAGGGCGTGCCGATCTCCACGATCACCGACCGCTTCGCCGCCGCCTACCGCGAGGACATGGCGGCGCTGGGCGTCGCACCGCCCGACCTCGAGCCGGCGGCCACGGCGCACATCGCGCAGATCATCGCCATGATCGAGGACCTGGTCGCCTCGGGCCACGCCTACGCGGCCGACAGTCACGTGCTGTTCTCGGTCGCCAGCTTCACCGGCTACGGCAAGCTCTCGCGCCGCGATCCAGAGGAAATGCTGGCCGGCGCGCGGGTGGAGGTCGCGCCGTACAAGCGCGACCCCGGCGACTTCGTGCTGTGGAAGCCCTCCACGCCTGAACTGCCCGGCTGGGAGTCTCCGTGGGGCCGCGGCCGCCCGGGCTGGCACATCGAATGCTCGGCGATGGCCGCCGCGCACCTGGGCGAGACCATCGACATCCATGCCGGCGGCGTGGACCTGCAGTTCCCGCACCACGAAAACGAGATCGCGCAAAGCGAGTGCGCACACGGCGGCAAGGTGTTCGCGCGCTTCTGGCTGCACAACGGCATGCTCAACTTCGGCGGCGCCAAGATGAGCAAGTCGCTGGGCAACATCGAGAAGGTCCACGACCTGGTTCGAGCGCATCCGCCGGAGGCGCTGCGCCATGCGCTGCTGTCCGCGCACTACCGGCAGCCGCTGGACTGGTCGCCGGCCTTGATCGAGCAATCGGTGCGCACGCTGGACCGGCTGTACGGCAC
>DATCYC010000304.1:0-3039 GCA_036570525.1 Luteimonas sp. | reverse complement strand
TTGCTGGCGTAGCCGGGCCCGTTGTATGCGGCGGCGAACTTCTGCCAGCTGCGCCGGCGCAGCGCGGACAGGAGCGGCGGCCGCGAGATGAAGCGCGCGAACGCGCCTGCCTGCTGCTCGGCACCGGCATGCTGCGCGGCGACGAAGGCCTCGACGTCGGCGAAGCCGGCGTAGGAGTAGTTGAACCCCATGATCTGGAACATGCCCCAGCTGGCCGCCTGCAGCGCTGCTGCGCGGTCGAGCAGGCAGGCCGCCTCCAGCCGTTCCCACTCGCCGGCCAGCGAGCCGGAGTACTTCTTGCGGTCCCAGCGCGGATAACTCAGCCCGGGGTGCGACTCGTCGAAGCGGCCGCCGGTGAGCCGGTGGAAGGCGTGGCCTTCGAACAGCACCTTGGGCTTGACCGACGGCGGCTTGAGGAAGCCGCTGCCGCTGGATTCGACCTCGGCCACGGCACGCAGCGCGGCGAGCTGGACTTCCAGCGTCGTGGCGAGGCGTTTCCAGCAATCGGGCGAGACTTCGCGTTCCATGGGCCACCTGCGGCTGCGGCGAATCCGGTCCCCCCGCTTTGGTCAACGCCGGTAGCGGGGCTTTACGGACAGCGGGCGGTGGTTCTGAGCCCCTCTCCTGCGCAGCGGGAGAGGGGCTGCCGTCAGTAGCTACAAGGTTTTCAGGTACTCCAGCAACGCGGTCTTCTCCGCCTCCGGCAACTGCGTGCCGAACAGGTGCCCGCCGTTGCCGTTGTTGCGGCCGCGGGTGTCGTGGCGGGTGCCGATGCGCTCGGCTTCCGGGCCCTGGCTGACGAAGCCGACGTCGACCGGGTCGTAGAGGTCGTAGCCGCGCCAGAACACCATCGGCCTCTGCGCGGGCGGCTCGAGCAGGTCGCGCAGGGTGGGGACGGAGCCGTTGTGCAGGTAGGGCGCGCGCAGCCACAGGCCGTCGAGGAACGGCGGGTTGTAGCCGATGAGGTCTTCCTCGACCAGGCCCTTGCGCTCGATGCCGAAGCCGCTGACCACGCGGTTGGCGGCGATCGCGTTCTGCGCGTTCCAGGCGTCGATGCGCTCGCGGTCGGTGTCGATGCCGGCCAGTGCCATGCGCTTGCCGGTCTTGTCGCTGGCGTGGCAGGAGGCGCAGTTGGCGGCGAACACCGGCTTGCCGGCCGCGGCCAGGGCGGCGTCGATCGGGAACGGATATTCCGGCGGCGGCAGGTTCGACAGGTATTCCTGCATCCAGCGCACGTGGCCGAGGAATTCCTCGTTGGATTTCGGCGCAGCGTTCATCAGCCCCAGCGCCGAGTCGATGATCACCGAATACGCGTCGTGGCTGTCGCCGGCGAAGTTCATGGTGGTGCCGGGGCGGTCGTACTTCTTCAGGTTCCAGATCGCCGGCATGTCGGTCGCGCCGAGGCTGTCGTCCATCGGCAGTTCGAGCATGAAGTACTTGGTCAGGTTCATGCCGTCGTCGCGGCCGCGGCCCCAGTCGGGGACGTCGGTGCGGTAGATCCACGCGAATTGCGCCTCGCGTTCCATCAGCCGCTGCCTGGTGATCGGGATCAGGGCGTAGCGGTAGAGAAGCTTGTCCAGCCACGACAGCTCGGTGACCAGGTTGATCTCGTGCATGATGTTGTCGGCGTTGAAGCGCGGGTCCTTGGCGCAGTCGACGAGGAAGCGGAAGAACGCGGCGAGGTTCAAGGTGTGGTTGGGGCCGCCGACCACGAACGTGGGGTTCTCGTCCGGGCGCTTGCGGTAGCTGGCGACGTGGCAGGTGGCGCAGGTGTTGGCCACGCGCGGGAAGCCGACCACCTTCTTGGTGAAGCCGACCGGCAGTTCCTGGCCGGCTTCCCAGGCAACGCCGAACGCCGCGTAGCCGCCGGGGCCGGGCAGCTTTTCCGGGAACATGCGCGGCAGCACGTAGAAGATCCAGTAGGGGATGCCGGCTTCGTTCTCGGCGCCGATCGAGCCGTACTTGAAGCGCATCTCCGGGGTCGCGGTGACCCAGTCGGGTTGCGGCTCTTCACGGAAGATCTTGTACCAGGCGGTGAAGCCGACGATCGCGCCGAGCAGCAGCAACACCAGCAGCGTCCACCAGAGCCAGCGGGGCTTCCACTGGAACGATTTTTTCGCGGCGGGGGAAGGGGTAGCCATGACCGTCTCCTGTGGAAGGTCAGAACGTCTTGAGGAACGACACCAGCGCGTCCTTGTCGGCTTCGGGAAGCTCGGTGCCGTAAGCGGCGCCTTCGTGGCCTGCATTGGAGTTGCCCGGCACGGTGGTGTCGTAGCGGAAGAACTCGACGCCCTCGCGCGCGGGCACGTTGGTTACGAAGCCGACGTTGACCGGGTCGTAGACGTCGTCGCCGCGCCAGAACGCCTTGGGCCGCGCGGCAGCCGGTTTCAGCAGGTCGCGCAACGTCGGCACCGAGCCGTTGTGCAGGTAGGGTGCGCGCAGCCAGAGGCCGTCGAGCGGCATGTTGGCGTAGCCGAAGGTCTTGCGGAAATGGGTGAAGCGCCACGGGTAGCCGGCGTACAGCGTCGACTGGTTCAGCGCCAGGTCGCGGGTGTAGCTGTCCAGGCGGCGGCGGTCGGTGCCGACCTGCGCCAGCGGCGTGACCTTGCCGACGTACTTGCCGCCGAAGTCGCGGCCGCTGGCGCCGTGGCAGGCGGCGCAGTACTGGCCGTACACCACCTTGCCGCGCGCGGCCTGCGCGCGGTCGATCGGGTAGGGGTATTCCGGCGGCTCCAGTGTGAGCAGCCAGTCCTCGATGCGCCCGATCGCGGCCACGTCGATGGTCGGTGGCGTGGTGCCGGTGCCGAAGGCCGCGCTCTTGTTGCGCTCCTCGACCTTGCTGTTGTTGCCGTCCCAGTGCAGTTGCATGCCCTGGCGCGGCTGCTGCAGCCAGATCGAGGGGAAATCCGAGGGTGCGTTCTTCTCGTGCTCGGGCAAGTCGTCGATCGGGAAGTTGAAGATCACCTTGGCCGCGTTGAAGGTGTCGACGCGGCCCGGCCCCCACTGCGGATACTCCATCAGCGGCTCGAAGCGGCCGGC
>DATCYC010000303.1:0-3397 GCA_036570525.1 Luteimonas sp. | reverse complement strand
GGCGTCGCCACCAGTCGCGCACGGCGAGCGGCGCCATGCGCAGCGCGGCGGCGGCGTACAGCACGCGGAACATGCGCAGCCGCCGGCGCACGCGCGGGCTGTCGAACACGTCGCCGGCCAGCATCGCCACCACCGCCCGCTCGATGTTCAGGGTGTTGCGCGGGTTGGCGAACAGGTACTTCATCGTCGGCGAGGTGAAGCGGTAGATGAACCACTTGAACTCGTCGAGCCCCTTCACCAGCCGCCGCTCGAGGTCGCGCTGCAGCGCCGCCTCGCGCGCCGGTTCGCGCAGCGCGCCGTCGATGACTTGCGCGCCCTGCTCGGCGCCGTGCATGCCCAGGTACACGCCGGAGGAGAACATCGGGTCGACGAAGTTCCAGGCGTCGCCCACCAGCAGCCAGCCGGGGCCGGACATGCGCGTGCATTCGTAGGCGTAGTTGCCGGTGACGTGCACCGGTGCGACGCGCTGCGCGCCTTCCATGCGCCGTTTCACTTCCGGGATCGTGTCCAGCGTGCGTAGCAGGAAGCCCTCGCTGTCGCCCTTGCGGGTCTTGAGGTATTCCGGATAGCAGACCGCGCCGACGCTCATGTCGCCGTCGGCCAGCGGGATCAGCCACGCCCAGCCGTGGTCGTGGCGATAGATGCTGACGTTGCCGGCGTCGCGGCCGGGGCGGCGTTCGACGCCGCGGTAGTGGCTGAACACCGCCGCCGACTGGTGGCGCGGGTTCTTGCGCTTGAGCTTGAGCTTGCCGCCGAGGAAGGCGTCGCGGCCGCTGGCGTCGACCACGTAGCGCGGGCGGAAGGCCAGCGCATTGCCGTCGGCGCCCTGCGCATGCACCAGCGCCGGGCGGCCGTCGGCGCCGAACTCGACGCGCTCCACCTTGACCTGCTCGCGCGCATCGACGCCGTTCTCGCGCGCGTGTTCGAACAGCACCTGGTCGAACTGCTCGCGCTTGACGTGGTAGGCGTGGTCGCACTTGGCGTCCAGCGCCCTGGCGAAGTCGAAGGTGTTGTAGCCGCCCTCGTCGCGCGGGAAATCGGCGCCGAGCTTCAGCATCCCGATCGCATCGACTTTCTCGAACGCGCCCATGCGCTTGAGGATCGGCATGTTCATCGGCAGCAGCGATTCGCCGATGTGGAAGCGCGGGTGGCGGTCCTTTTCCAGCTGCGTCACCTGCCAACCCTTGCGCGCCAGCAGCGTGGCGATGGTGCTGCCCGCGGGGCCGCCGCCGATCACCAGCACGTCGGTGTCGGAAATCCGGGGCGTTGCCGGTGCCGCGGCGTCATCGGCGGCTTCGGGCTGGACGCGATTCGTGGTCATCCTGAATACGGGGCGCTGTCTGGCGGCGTGACCGGACATGATAGCGGCTGCACCCGAGACCCGGTTGCGCGCCGGGGCGCGATGCTGGATCGTTGCAGCCCCTGGCGCGGCGGGGATTCCTGCCTGCGCCCTGTCCAACCGAACGGAAGCCCGATGTCCCCGCAAACCGACGCCGAACGCGAACTGGCCCAGCTGCTGGTCGAAAGCCTGAACCTGGAGGAGGTCGAACCCGGTTCGATCGATCCCGAAGCGCCGCTGTTCAACACGGGGCTGGGCCTGGACTCGATCGACGCGCTCGAACTGGCGCTGGCGATCAGCAAGCGCTACGGCTTCCAGCTGCGTTCGGACAACGACGAGAACCGCAGGATCTTCGCCTCGCTGCGCGCGCTGTCCGCGCACGTCGAGCAGAACAAGACGGCCTGACCGGCGAAGCCCGCGGGAGCGACCGTGGCCGCGATGCCATGATGCCTGCGATCCCCGCCCCGGCCACCATCGAATGATCCTCGCCTTCCAGGTGCTGCTGGCGCTGGCCTACACGGTGCTGGCGCACCTTTCCAACGCGCTCGACCGTCCCGGGCTGGGTGCGATCGCGCTCGCGCTGCTGGCGCTGATGCTGCTGCTCGCGCCGATGGCGCGCAGGCGCTGGTGGGCGTGGCTGGCGTTGCCGTCGCTGTGGCTGGGCGTGCTGGTGCTGTACTGCGACGGGCTGGTGCGCGCGCCGATGCTGCTGGTGCCGGTGGCGTTCGTGGCGCTGGTGGCGTGGTGGTTCGGGCGCAGCCTGCGCGCCGGGCGCGTGCCGCTGATCACCCGCATCGTGTCGGCGCTGGACGAGGTCGCGCCGGAGGCGATGGCCGCCGACCTGCGGCGCTACACCCGAGGCCTGACCGCGGCCTGGGCGTGGTTGCTGGCCGCGCTGGCCGCGGTGAACCTGGCGCTGGCGGTGCTGGCCGTGCCCGACGGCCTGCTCGCGATCCTCGGCCTGTCCTCGCCGCTGCCGATCAGCCGCACGCAGTGGTCGTGGTTCGCCAACATCTGCAACTACGGCATCGTCGGCGGCTTCTTCATCGCCGAATACCAATACCGCAAGCGCCACTTCCCCGGCCGCTACGACAGTTTCCTGCACTTCCTGCGCAAGATGGCCGCGCTGGGGCCGGCGTTCTGGCGGGATTTCTTACGGCCTTGAGGCCGCGGGATTCGGGATTGGGGATTGGGGATTCGGAACAGCAGGCGCACCGCTTCTGCTTTCTCCAATCCCCAATCCCCAATCCCCATTCCCTGCCCCTTCGGTATCCTTCGCCCCGTGCAACCGCCAGAAGACATCATGGACATGCCATCGACGCCGCCCCGGCGCTCCGATCGGAACTTCGCCTGGACGGCGTTCAACGCGGTGCAGTTCGCCTTCACGCTGGCGTGGACGGCGGCCTGGATCAGCGCCGCGCTGCTGGTCCACGTGGTGCTGCGCAACCGCCACTGGCCGCTGCGCATGGCCGCGCGCTGCTGGGCGCCGGGATTGCTGTGGGGGGCGGGCGCGCGCCTGCAAGTGAGTGGGCTGGAGCAGGTGGACTGGTCGCGCAACCACGTGTTCGTTGCCAACCACCAGTCGACCATCGACATCTGCGCGCTGTTCCGCGCCGTCCCGGTGCCTCTGCACTTCCTGCTCAAGCAGGAGATGACGAAGGTGCCGTTCGTGGGCTGGTATGCCAGGGCGATGGGAATGGTGTTCATCGACCGCAGCAACCGCCGCGCCGCGCTGGGCTTCATGCGCCAGTCGGCCGAGCTGCTGCGCGCCGGCGGCAGCCTGTGCATCTTCCCCGAGGGCACGCGCAGCCGCTCGGGCGCGGTGGCCGGATTCAAGGGTGGCGCGTTCCAGGCCGCGATCGACGCCGGCGTGGACGTGGTGCCGGTGGCGATCGAGGGCTCGGGCGCGGTGCTGTATCCGGAAGGCTTCTTCCACGTGCGGCCGGGCCCGATCCGGGTGCGCTTCGGCGCGCCGCTGCCCACGCGCGACGGTGACCGTCCGGTCGAGCGCCAGGCGCTGGCCGACGAGGCGCGCGCCGCGGTGCTGGCGATGCTGGG
>DATCYC010000302.1:0-54350 GCA_036570525.1 Luteimonas sp. | reverse complement strand
CCTGCGGCGCCCGCCGCGGGGGGCGCGATGCCGGCGCCACTGCCGCAGCCCGTGGCAGGCGGCGATTACATGCGCCATGTCATCGACCAGCAGATGCAGCTGATGGCGCAGCAGCTGGCGCTGTTGTCCGGGGGCGCTGCGGGTGCGGCGGCACCTGCAATGGCAGCGCCGGCGCCGTTGGCCGCCACCGCACCCGCCGCGGTGGCGGAACCGCAACCGACAGACGATGCAGCCCCGAAGGCTGTCGACGACGAAGAGGCCGCCATCGCCCACACCACCTATGACATCAAGAAGGCCTTCGGCGCCATTGCCAGGATCGACAAGTCCGGCGGCAACGACCTGGGCCTGCACCAGCGGCGCAAGCTCGACGCATTCATCGAGCGTTACGCTGCGCGCACCCGCAAGTCGAAGGAGTACACGCAGGCCAACCGTCGCCACATGGCCGACCCGCGCGTGGTCAACGGCTTCAAGCCGATGCTCAAGGAGATGACCTACCAGATCGTTGTCGAGCGATCCAAGGGCTCGCATCTGTGGGACCTGGATGGAAACGAGTACGTCGACGCGCTCAATGGCTTCGGCATGAGCCTGTTCGGCTGGCAGCCTGGCTTCGTACTCGATGCGGTACGTGAGCAGCTCGAGTTGGGCTACGAGATCGGTCCGCAGCATCCGCTGGCCGGCGACGTGACCAGGCTGGTATGCGACGTGACCGGACACGACCGCGCGGCGCTGTGCAACACCGGTTCCGAGGCTGTGCTCGGCGCATTGCGCATCGCACGTACGGTGACCGGGCGCGAGACCGTGGTTCTGTTTACCGGTGCCTATCACGGCATCGTCGACGAGATGATCGTGCGCGGCACGAAGAAGCTGCGCGCGGTGCCGGCTGCGCCTGGCATCCTGCGCAACACCGCCGAGCACGTGCTGGTGCTCGATTACGGCACGCCGGAGTCGCTGCAGGTCATCCGCGAGCGCGCCCACGAGATCGCCGCGGTGCTGGTGGAGCCGGTTCAGAGCCGACGCCCGGACTTCCGCCCCATCGAGTTCCTGAAGGACCTGCGCAAGATCACCCGCGAGGCCGGCGCGCTGCTGGTCTTCGACGAGGTCGTGACCGGCTTCCGCGCGCATCCGGCCGGCGCCCAGGGCCTGTTCGGCATCCAGGCCGATCTGGGCACCTACGGCAAAGTCGTTGGTGGCGGCTATCCGATCGGCGTGATCGCGGGCAAGCGCGAATACATGGATGCGCTCGACGGCGGCCACTGGCAGTTTGGCGACGATTCGGTGCCAACCGTAGGCGTGACCTATTTCGCCGGCACGTTCGTCCGCCATCCGCTGGCGCTGGCCGCGGCCAAGGCCGTGCTCAAGCACGTCAAGGCGCAGGGTGGACAGATGCAGGAGCGCCTCAACGGGCGCGTCACCGCGATGGCCGACGAGCTCAACGCGTTCTGCGCCGAGGTCGGTGCGCCGGTCGAGGTCCGGCACTTCTCATCGGTGTGGAAGACCTTCTTCCTCGAGGACCACCCGCTGCAGGACCTGCTGTTCGCGATGATGCGCAGTCGCGGCGTGCACATCCTCGACAACTTCCCGTGCTTCCTGACCACCGCCCACGGCGAGGCCGACTTCAGGAAGATCATCCAGGCATTCAAGGACTCGATCACCGAGCTGCAGGAGTCAGAGTTCCTGCCGCGCCGCTCCGCTACGGCGCACACGGTGATGGACCCGGCGCGTCCGGCGGTGCCCGGTGCACGTCTGGGACGCGATCCCGACGGCCGACCGGCCTGGTTCGTACCCAATCCGGATGCTCCGGGCAAGTTCCTCAAGGTAGGTTGATGATGCCCGCAGTCAAGCCATTCCCCGGAGCGGGAACCGCAGTCGATTACGATCCGTTCGCCGATGGCGCGCTTGCTCGCGTAGTTCCGACCACGGAGCCGCAGCGAGAGATCTGGCTGGCGGACGAACTCGGCCGCGATGCATCCCTGGCGTTCAACGAATCGGTGACGATGCGGCTCAAGGGCCGGCTGGACGCCGCCGCGCTGCACGGCGCGTTGCAAGACCTGCTCGACCGGCACGGCGCCCTGCGCGCCAACCTCGGGCCCGAGGGCGATACGCTGTGCGTGCTCGATTGCGTGCAGCTGGCGTTGCCGACGTTCGACTATTCGAAGCTGGACGATGCCGAGCGCGAGGCCGCCGTCGCCGAGCGCCTGCGGCTTGCGGTGGAGACCCGTTTCGCACTGCAGCACGACCGCCTGTTCCGCGCCGAGCTGCTGCGCCTTGGCGCCGACGACCACCTGCTCGTGCTCACGGCGCACCACATCGTCTGCGATGGCTGGTCGTGGTGGGTGCTGACGCGCGAGCTGGCCGCACTGTACGCACGGCGGCTGGGCGTGCCGACCGAGCTGCCGCTGGCCGATGATTTCGCCGACTACGCGCTGGCCGAGGCCACGCGCCGCGCCGATGCTTCCTGCGCGGAGGACGAAGCCTACTGGCTGTCGCGCCTTGCCGGCGAAATGCCGGTGCTCGACCTGCCCACCGACCGGCCGCGCCCCGCGCGCCGAGGCTTCGCGTCCGCGCGCGAGGATTACGTGCTTGACGCCGAGTTGGTCGCAGCGATCAGGAAGATGGGCGCACGGCGCGGCGTGAGCCTGTTTGCGACCCTGCTGGCGAGCTTCGCCGCGCTGTTGTCCCGACTTTCGAGCCAGTCGCAGGTGGTCGTCGGCATTCCCGCCGCGGGCCAGTCCGTGGACGGGCACGACCACCTGGTGGGGCACTGCGTCAACACGCTGCCGCTGCTGTTCGAGCTCGATCCCGCGCAGCCGGTGGCCGCGGCCATCGACGACGCGCAGTCGACCTTGCTCGATGCGCTCGACCACCAGCGCTATACCTTCGGCACGCTGTTGCGGAAGCTCAAGGTCGCGCGCGATCCGTCGCGGCTGCCGTTGATCAGCGTGATGTTCAACATCGACCAGGCCCTGGACAACGAACACGCTGCGTTCCCCGGGCTGGAGATGGACTTCGCGAGCAATGCGCGCACGTTCGAGAACTTCGAGTTGTTCGTCAACGCGGTGCAGGTGCAGGGGCAATTGCGGCTGGAATGCCAGTACAACCAGGACCTGTTCGATACCGCCACCGTCCGCCACTGGTTGGGGTATTGGCGCACGATGCTCGAGGCGATGGTCGACGATGATGCGCAGGCGCTCGGACGCCTGCCGCTGCTGGCCGAGACCGAGCGCCGGCTGGTGCTGGAGAAGTTCAACGACACCCAGGTCGACTATCCGCGCGACTGTTGCATCCAGGACCTGATCGAGCAGCAGGTGCGACGAACGCCCGATGCGATTGCCGTCGAGTACGAAGGCGAGAAGCTGCGTTTCGACCAGCTCAATGCCGCCGCCAACCGCCTGGCGCACCACCTGCGCGGGCTCGGGGTGAAGCCGGACGACCGCGTCGCGGTGTGCGTCGATCGCAGCCTGGAGATGGTGGTTGGCCTGCTGGCGGTACTGAAGGCCGGCGCCGCCTACGTGCCGCTGGACCCGAAGTATCCTGCCGAGCGGCTTGCCTACATGCTCGGTGACTGCCGTCCGTCCGTGCTGCTGACCCAGCAGGCGCTGGCCGGGATGCTGGCGGGCATCGACCACTCGCTGCCGCAGCTGGTGCTCGATTCGGCGAAGCCGGACTGGGCACGGCAGGTTGAGGCCGACCCGGAGCCCGCCGCGGCCGCGACCAACCTCGCCTACCTGATCTACACGTCCGGCTCGACCGGCATGCCGAAGGGCGCGATGAACGAGCATCGCGGCGTGGTCAACCGCCTGCTGTGGATGCGCGACGAGTACGGCATCGGCCCCGGCGACACGGTGCTGCAGAAGACTCCCTTCAGCTTCGACGTGTCGGTGTGGGAGTTCTTCCTGCCGCTGCTGTCGGGCGCGCGCCTGGTGATGGCGCGGCCGGACGGCCACAAGGATCCGGCCTGCCTCGCCGACACCGTGCAGGCGCGTGGCGTGACCACGATGCACTTCGTGCCGTCGATGCTGCACGCGTTCCTCGAACATCCCGGCGTGGGCCGGGCCTGCGCGGGCCTGCGGCGGGTGATCTGCAGCGGCGAGGCGCTGCCTGCATCGCTGGTCGAGTCATTCGGGCGGAAGCTGCCGGGCGTCGAGTTGCATAACCTGTACGGGCCGACCGAGGCCGCGGTGGACGTCACTGCGTGGAACTGCAGCACCGCCGCAGCCGGGGCAAGCGTGCCGATCGGGCATCCGGTCGCCAATACCCGCATCTACATCCTCGACGAGTCCGGGCAGCCGGTGCCGATCGGCGTGCCGGGCGAGATTTTCATCGGCGGCGTGCAGGTCGGACGCGGCTACTTCGCCCGCGACGAGCTAACCGCCGAGCGATTCCTGCCCGACTCGTTCGTGCGCGAGCCCGGCGCGCGCATGTACAAGACCGGTGATCTCGGGCGCTGGCGCGCGGACGGCAACATCGAGTACCTGGGCCGCAACGATTTCCAGGTGAAGCTGCGCGGCTTCCGGATCGAGCTGGGCGAGATCGAGAACAACCTCGTGGCGCACGAATCGGTTGCCCAGGCCGTGGTCGTCGCGCGCGAGGATCGTCCCGGCGACGTCCGGCTGGTGGCCTACGTGGTCGCAAGGCCCGGTGCCCAGGCCGATCCGGACGCGCTGTCGGCGCACCTGAAGGCACTGCTGCCCGATTACATGGTGCCGCAGCATTTCGTCGCATTGGATACGATTCCGCTGTCCCCGAACGGAAAGGTCGATCGCAAGGCGCTGCCTGCGCCTGACCTGGGGGCCCGCGCTGCCGGCGACCTGGTGCTGCCCCGTAACGAGACCGAGCGCACGATCGCCGAGGCGATGTCGCAGGTGCTTGGCGTACCCGACATCGGCGTGCATGACGACTTCTTCGCGCTTGGCGGCCATTCGCTGCTGGCCGCTCAGCTGACCACGCGGCTGAACCGCGACCTGGGCGCATCGCTGTCGCTGCGCTCGGTGTTCGACTGTCCCACGGTGGCCAGGCTGGCTGAGATCATCGGGCAAGAGGGCGACGGGGCGACGCCACGCCCGAAGATCGTGCGGCGCGAAGACCAGGGCCGGGCGCCGCTGTCGCTGGTGCAGGAACGGCTGCGGATGCTGGAGGCATTCAATCCCGGAACCCTGTCCTACAACACGCCTTCCGGACACCGCCTGCGAGGTCCGCTCGACGTGGCCCTGCTGGACCGCGCGTTCCGCGAAGTCGCGCAGCGGCAGACCGTGCTGCGCACCACGATCGCCACCGAGGATGGCGAGCCGGTCCAGGTCATCCACGATGACATCGACCCCGACCTGCTGCAGGTGCAGGATCTGAGCGCGCTACCCGAGGATGAGCGCGAAGCCGAGGTTGCCCGGCGCATGCAGGCAATGGTAGAGACGCCTTTCGAGGACCTTTCACGGGCGCCGCTGTTCCGCGCGCAACTGTTCAAGCTTGCCGAGCAGGAGCACGCGCTGTTCTTCATGCCGCACCACATCATCTGGGATGGCTGGTCGTTCGACCTGCTGTACTCGGACATCGCCGAGATCTACGCGGCGCTGGTCGAGGGGCGTGCGCCGAGGCTGCCGGAGCTGCCGGTGACCTACGGCGACTACGCGGCCTGGCACAACGAGTGGGTAAAGGGCCCGGAGTACGCGAAGCAGCTGCTGTCCTGGCGCGAACGCCTGGGCGCGCCCAACTCGCAGGGCGGTCGGCCGCAGGCCCTGCCCACGGACAAGCCACGCAAGCGCGGGATGTCGGGCAACAGTGCGTCGTGCATGGTCATGGTCCCGGGAGACCTGACCGCCGCGCTGCATGCCCGCAGCCGCGACATGGACGTGACCCTGTTCGTGACCCTGCTCAGCGCGTATGCGCTGCTGCTCGCCGATTTTGCCGGCCAGCGTGACATGGTGATCGGCACCCCGGTGCGCGGGCGCAACTCGTCGGAAGTCGAGGGCCTGATGGGCTACTTCACCAACCTGTTGCCGCTGCGCATGGAGATCGACCCGGCGCAGCCGTTCTCGGAACTGGTGCGAAAGGTGCGCGACGTAGTGCTGGACAGCTTCTCCGCGCCCGACATCCGGCTCGAGGACCTGACCCGCGAGCTGAGCCTGCGCAGTGAAGGCGGCGGTTCGATGCTGTACCAGGCGCTGTTTTCGTTCCAGGACATCCGCCAGCGCGTGGTGCGCTGGGGCGACCTTGATCACAGCCGCATCGAGGTCTTCCAGCCCGGTGCGACCGAGGACCTGGGCCTGTGGTTCGTCGAGGACGGCGGCGGGATGGCTGGCGGGCTGATCTACAACTCGGACATCCTGCTCGAACAGAGCATCCTCCAGCTGCGCGAGCGCTACATGGCGCTGCTGCGTGCAATTGCCGACGATCCCGCTCGCATTGTCGGGAAGCTGGTGGGTCTGGCCATGCGCGACGCCGATGTGTTGGCAGGGAGGGGGCGCACGGAATCGGCATGAGTACGGTCGTGGTGGGGTGTAACGGGGAAGCCCGGCTGTTTGCCTCCCGCGGCGCGACGCGCTGGCTTAACGCCCGGAGCGCGAATCCGGCCGCTTGCCGCCGTAATCGACGTTGGAAGAATCGAACATGCGCCGGATGCCCCGGTCACGCCCGATCACGGCAGGAGCATCCGTGACGCTGGCATTCGATGCATGGGGCGGCACACACGCCGACAGGCAAGGGATCCACGGGGAGAACTCAATGCAAGACGACACCGCGACCAGCGCCCAAGCCCAGACCACCGGACCGCGCGAGGCCTACCTGGTCGGGATCTGGTCGGAGCTGCTGGACATGGACGTGAAGCCGTCGGACAACTTCTTCGACATCGGCGGAAATTCGATGCTCGCCATACAGATGTCGGAACGCGTTGTGAAGGAGACCGGCGTGCGCATCAAGCTGATGCAGCTTGCGGTGCAGAGCCTGGGTGAAATTGCTGCCGACCTGCCGGACGTCGCGGTGCCAGGTGCGCGTAGTTCCAGCGGCCGGCTGTTGGGACGTGTCAAACGCCTGCTTGGCGCTGCGTCGGTACGAGACTGACCGACTGCCATCGCTTCTTCCGTTGTACCGGGAAAGAGGCGATGGTGACCGATGGCGTCCGTCGCCAGTTGCACACATCCTCGCGCGTCGTCGCCTGAATGCCAGGACCTTTCGCTGCACCTTCATGAGCATGCAGCCATTCCACTTTTTCGCACAGGAGCGCAGGTTGTTCGGCGTGCTGCATCCCGCAGTGGGCTCGACGCGTGCCCAGGTGTTGATGTGCCCACCGTTACTGCACGAGCACACACGCAGTTATCGCTTCTTCTCGCAGATGGCCGGACGGCTGGCGGCCGACGGTGTCGCCTGCCTGCGCTTCGACTATCACGGAACCGGCGACTCGGAAGGCGACGATGCCGACTTCAGCCCGGACCTGGCGCTTGCGGACATCGCCTGCGCGGCCGCCGAACTGCGCCGGCGCGTCGGCGACCATCCACTGGTCTTGATGGGAATCCGCGCGTCCGCGCCGCTGGCATTCCATGCCGCCGATCCTGCAAGGGCCGATGCGCTATGGCTCTGGCTGCCGGTGGTGGATGGTTGTGCCCACGTGCAATCGCTGGAAGCCCAGGACCTCGCAGCTCGTACCGATCCACACCGCTATCCGCTGCGCGCACTGCCGGTGCCGGCCGAACGCGAGGAGCTGGTCGGGTTCCGCACCTCGGCGGGGTTCCGCAGGGAACTCGCCTCGCGCTGCGTGGTGGCGGGAGGTACGCGATTGCCGGTCGCGGTGGTGACAGGTCCGGGCACCGTGCCGGTGGCTTTTGCAGACGGCGTCCATCATGTGTTGCCGGAAGCCGCCGCCGACTGGGTCGACGAACTCGACCTGCGCAGCATCATCCACCTTCGCGATGCCGAGCCGGTGGTGCAGGCGCTGCTGCTCGACCTGCCGCAGCGCAACCGGACGATGGCCAATGGATGAAGTGATCGACATTCCAGGGTTCGGCTACGGAATCCTCACCCCGGCAACGGCCCGGGCGGCGCCCGTGACGCTGGTGCTTCTCAATGCGGGCCTGACGCATCGGGTGGGGCCGTTCCGGGGGTACGTTGCTATCGCCCGATACCTTGCCACACGCGGCGTGGATGTCTTTCGCTTCGACCTGCCGCGGGTCGGGGACGGGCCTGCGGCGGGGGTGTCGGTTGGTGCGATGGTGGCGGCAACATTGGATACGCTGGAGCGTGAGGCCGGTGCCAGGTGTTTTGTCATCGGCGGTATCTGCAGTGCAGCCGACATGGCTTGGCACATCGCGCAGGACGATCCACGAATCGCCGGCGTCTGGCTGCTCGACGGGTTCGCCCATCGGGGGCGGTGGTTCCGCCTTGCGCGCGTGCGAAAGGCACTGCGTCGACCGCCATGGCAATGGCCGCGATTGGCGTGGCGGTTGCTCCGCGGCCTGCGTCCGGAAGAACCGACGCGCGCGGCGGACATCGCCGTCATCCGCGATTGGCCCGAGCCGAAGGAATTCCGGCGGCAATCCACGAACCTTCTCTCGCGCGGCGTCCGGATCCTGGCGATGTACACCGGCGGGGTGTCGAAGTACATGATGGATCGTCGCCAGCTTGACGACACCTTCGGCGAATCCTGCCGGCATGCGGGCCTGGCAACGACGTACTGGCCCGAGTTCGACCACACCCTGATGTCGCCCGCCGATCGCGATCGCGTGTTGTCGAGCGTCGGCGACTGGTGCGAGAAGTTCAAGGTGCCCGCAGCGACGTCTCGATTACAGGCGAAATAGTGCGACGAATTTCGAAGAACGGCCCACCGGCCTGAGTGCGCAGCTGGTCCGCGGGATCCGGATGGTATCGTTCCACAGGCAGGGGGTTGGAGTACGGAACCATGCAGATGCGCTTTGCTCTCTATTCTTTCTGGGTTGCCCTTGCACTTTTTCTGCCCAGCGCGGTACATGCCGCGACCTACACCGTCGGCCCCTCCGGGCGCGACTACACCCAGCTTTCCACCCTCGTCGACAGCGTCAACCTCGAACCCGGCGACATGGTCCTGGTCGACGGCGGCACGACCTACAACGGTGACATCATCGTCCGCAGCGGGGACCGCGGCGCGCCGGGCAACCCGGTGACGTTCCGCTGGAACCGTTCGGTGGGCTCGACGCGGCCGGTCCTGCAGGGCGGCACGCACACCATCAAGTTCCAGCAGTCCAACCACGTGGTCTTCGATGGCTTCGACGTCAGGGGCGGGACGCTGTCCTGCGTGTTCAGCGAAGCCCATGACGTCACCGTCCGCGACGCCATCATCCGCGACTGCCCGTCGCACGGGATCCTGGGCGCCGACAACAACTCCGGATCGTTCACGCTCGAGTACAGCGAGATCTTCAATTCGGGTGACGGCACGCGCAGGCATTCGATCTACATGCAGTCGGACGAGGTCGCGTACCCCGGTTCGGTCTTCCGCATGCAGTACAACTACGTTCACAGCCCGACCGGTGGGGTCCTGGTGCGCGTGCGCCACGAGCGCGCCGAGATCTACTACAACTGGATCGAGGGCGACGCGTCGAATGGCTACGGGGAGGTCGAGCTGATCGGGCCCGACTGCGAAACGCAGCAGCCCGGCTGGTCGGCCGATCTCAGGCGCGAGGATGCGGACCTGGTCGGCAACGTCATCGTCCACAACAATCCGGGCTGGCGCAATGCCGTGCGCATCGGCGGCGACCTCAACGGGCGCAGCCAGGGACGCGTGCGGATGGTGAACAACACGGTGCTGTTCACCAACTCGGGCCAGGCCAACGCGGTGATGGTGCAACTGGGCGCGGGTTCGCTGGAGATGCACAACAACGTCATCTACCAGGCTCCGGCAGGCAGCTCGCCGGCCATCGTGCGCGAGAATCCGGCCAGCAACGTGTCCACCCCGTATTGTGGCCCTCAGAGCCGCGAGCCCTGGACCGATGGCCGCAAGGTGGCCGGTTCCAACAACTGGGTGCAGTCCTCCGCACAGCTCGTGCCGCAGGAGTGGACCGGTACGCTGAGCGGGAGCAATCCGATGTTCGCCAGCATCGCTCAGCGCCAGCTACGTCCCGCAGCTGCCAGCCCGCTGGTGTCGGCCGGCAACCCGCAGCCGGTAACGCCGTCGGCCTTCCCGTTCCCGTCGCCGCTGCTGCTGCCGCAGTTCGATCCGCCATTGCGCGCCAAGATGGCCATTGGTGCGGAAGTGGTGCGCTCGCCTGGCGCGCGCGTGGACATCGGTGCGCTGGAGAGCACGAGCGGCAGCGCGGCGCCCATTCCCATGAATGGTGCGCAACCGCTGATACCACCATCGGCCGTGAAACCCGTGGCTCCGGCACCGGCGCATCCGCGCGCAGGCTCCCGAACGCAGTTGCCGGAGACCGGTACCGATGATGTCGCGCCTGCAGGCAGTCGCGGATCTGGTCGACCTGCAACAGGGAAGCCGGGCCTGCAGAACGAGGCAGTGTGGATCACTTCCCCGATCATGATGCTCTGGTTGAGGCTGAATCGCTGGATCGACGAACGGAGCACGCAGGACGCTCCGGAAGTGCGCTGAGATCATGGGCGCAATGCATGGCTGCGGCGTGGGGCTCGACGGGCGCTCTTTTCCTCCGTTGCGTGAGAAACTGCCCCGTTTGGCCTATTCCCGCAACAGTTCACTTTTCAGGAACAAGCCATCGCCCAACTTCCATGAGCCATCGGAGTAGCCATGGATTTCGTAGATCTTGTACAGGCAGAAGCCGGCATCAGCCAGTACATCGTAGAGCTGGTTGAACTGGGTGCAGCCTTCGTAGCGTTCACGGAAATTGACTTCCACCAAGATGGCCTTGCAGGATTTCAGTGCCTTGGCAGCGCCCTTGAGGGCCTTTAGTTCGTTGCCCTGAAGGTCAAGCTTGATGAAATCGAAACTCCGAAGGCCCTGTTTGTCCATGTACTGATCGATGGTGGTGACGACAACATCGATAACGCTACGCGCCTCGATATCCATCGCAATAGGTTTCATTAGCGATGAGGCGTACATGTTCTGGGTGACGAACATCTGCGCCGCCCCCCCAACATCAGACAATGCTGCCTGCATTACGCTGCAACGCGGCTCATTGCAAAAGCGCTGTTGCAGATTCCGAAATGGCTCCGGCTGCGGTTCGAAGCAATGCACTTCTGCGTGCGGAAACAGCTCCAACATGATTATGGCCTTGTTGCCCTTGTAGGCTCCGCCGTCGAGCATTGTGGCAATGGCGTCCTTTCCTGTCAGGCTTTGCAGATCAAACAGGGGGTCGTGCCAACGTTGTATGTTCAAGCCAGAGAGGCGAAGAATTCTGTTGACCGTGTTGGCAGCTAGCATGCGAAAGGCCTCTTCTTTGAAGGCGTGCCGAATGTTGTGTTGAATCACCTCGAATTTACAAGACGCCTTCAGGTCGCGACCACTTTGGGAGGTTGAAGGTGACTCATGAGCGGCAAACACCCTTTATGGGTACGTGATCGGTAGCGAAACGCGGCCACCGGCCGACGGCGCCGGCCGGTTCCGGCGCGGCTCTGCGTTCGGAGGTGTAAAGGACCGGGTGTGCCGGAACTTCGTGCGTGATGGATACAACCTGGCAACCATTCCCCGGCATGACTTTCGCTTCCATCCCATTTCCCCCAACTCCTGCCAGCACCTCACTCGCCCCCACCCCCGTCGCCGGGCCGGGCCGGTGGTTGGCCAGATGAACGTCCTGCACCTGACCCTGTCGTACAGCAATGGCGGCCGGCGCGAGGCGATCGCGGCCCTGGCGCGGGGGCTGCGTGACCTTGGCGTCGGCAGCTATTTGGGATGCCTGGATGAGTTTGGCTCCGAACCGGTCGAGCGCGATCTGTTCAACGGCAGCTTCAGCCTTGAACGCAACGGCATGCTTGACCTCGTGGCGCTCCGACGTCTGGCGGCCTACTGCCGCGCGCACGCTATTGACGTAGTGCACGCGCACGACGCTGCCAGCGAGGCCATGGCCTCGCTGGCGATGCCTTGGCGCGGCCCCGCCATCCTGATGACCTTCCACCGGACCCGCAGCATCGAGACGGCGCACTTCCGGGATCGCGTGCGCAATGCGCTGGTGGGCCTGCGCGTGGCTGCGGTGGTGACTGCTTCGCAGGAGAGGCGGCAACACTACATCGACAACAACTATGTCAGCGCAGGCAAGGTGTCGTGCATCCCGCTCGGCATCGATCTGGATCGGTTCAGGCCCGATCCCGCCATGCGCGAGCGTACCCGGCGCCTGGCGGGGGCGGATGAGGGAACGCTGCTGCTCGGCACCGTGGGCCATTTCGGTGCCGACAAGGGTGTCGATCTCGCAATCGGCGCGTTCCAGGCGTTCCTCCGGCGCAACCCGGGACGCGATGCCCGGCTGCTGGTGCTGGGCCGCGGCGACCCCGCCCAGGAATCGGAAATGCGATCGCTGGTCGCGCCGGAGTTCGCCGCCCGTATCGGTTTCGTCGGTTTCCAGACCGACCCCGAGCGCTGGTTCCCGGGATTCGACGTCCTGCTGCACGGCGCGCGACGCGAGGCCTTCGGGCTGGTGCTTGCCGAGGCCCAGGCCTGCGGGGTGCCTGTGGTGGCGGCGCGTGTCGGCGGCATTCCCGAGGTGGTGCTCGATCGGCAGACGGGACGCCTGGCCCCCGCGGCGACGGTCGATGGGCTGGCGGACGCCCTGGATGAGCTGGTGGCCGACGATGATCTTCGGCAGGCGTTTACCAGGCAGGCGACCGAGCACGCGCACCAACAGTTCAGCCAGCGACGCTACGCGCAGGACTATCTCCAAACCTACAAGCGCCTTTAGCGCCCGCCTGCCCATCCCCAGGGCGGCCCCCGTGCCGCCTCGTCCCGGTCCGGCCCATGGCACCGGATCGGTGCCTGGTCAGGGACATCAGCGTCAGCATCCGGCGAAACCTGTCCGGTTCCTGACCGCGAAGCGTGACTTTCATCGCACAGGTGCTGGCCTCAACGGTATATGAGAGGCCTGTCTCCCTATACTCTCGCGCTGGGGGGAACTGGCCGCATTGCCCGTTTGAAGCTTGGGCGCGTGGCGGCGGGAGACCTGTATCCGTGAAATCGTTCCACCACAATCTTGGCACCCATCGCGCCGTTCCGCGGCTCCTTGGGCTGTGCGCGCTCGTCGCGCTGCCCGGGATCGCGAGCTGCCAGAATGCCGCGCAGGTGGTGCTTGAAGAGGCATCGGTGACGGCCGGGGCATCGCCCCGGCCGTCGTTACCCCGCACCATCACGCTGACGCCAAACGCCGAGGTTGGTGACCGTGAACTGGTCAGTCTGGGGATTCCGTTCGCGCCCGGCGAGCTGACCGACGCCGCGCTGGTGCGCATCGTCGACGGCAACGGCGTGGAAGTGCCTGCATTCGTGAAGCCGACGCTTCGCTGGCACTGGCTCGACGACAGCATCCGTGCAGTCAAGGTGCAGTTTTTCGCCGATCCGCGGCAGGGATACGGATTCCGCACCGACCAGCCGCGCACGGAGTCGATCGGCGAAGAACCGTATGACCACGGCACGCGGCCCGGGAAGATGGATGCGCCGGTTCCGCGCGTGATTGCCACGCTCGATCCGCAGTGGCTGGTTCATTCGCGCATCGCGGGGCACCAGCTGGCGTACGACGGCGAACGGGCCTACGACCGCTATGTCGACCGCCAGTGGCAGTGGGCCAGGGATGTTCCCTATGCCGGGAACCACGGATTCCTGTTCGACCGTCCGTCGGTGATCGGCTTCCAGTACGTGCGCAATGGGCGGCCCGAGTTCTTCGCCGAGTTCTACAACTCGGCGACGTTCTACCTGTCACATATCAAGACCGAGGGGCGCGGCGGCGGCTGGCCAGACTGCACTGGCGGCTGGGAGTTCGACGGCGTCAACGCCTGCGATGCCAAGTACAGCTACGTGACTCCCCAACTGTTGCTGGTGGCCTTGGCCGGTGACGATACCCGCCTCGACGACGCCACCGTACGGCATATGGTCGACAACCAGGTCAAGGGTGGGTGGTCGTCGCCGCTGGGCCCATACAAGGGCGCCGGGCAGTGGTGGACGGAGAGGCACAACGGTTTGGCGCTGGAACACCTGGTTTCGGCTTACGAACTCACTGGTTCCCCGGCAACGAAGCAGCACATCGACGAGTTGCTGGGCTGGCTGTTCGACCACCAGCAGGCGCCGCCCGAAGGCGATCCGGTTACCGGTGCCTGGACCCATTCCTGGCAGGCGCACGAGGGCGAAAGCTACGACCCGGCGACCGACGTTCGCGGCGCATCGCCGTGGATGAGCGCGAACATCGTCGGCGGACTCTGGCGCGCCTGGCTGGTGACGCATGACGAACGCATCCCCGTGATGCTGCGCGACTTCAGCCACTACCTCGACCAGCACGGTTTCGTGCCGGACGAGCTTGCCGGTCGCTGGAGATCTTCATGCAGCGCCGGCGGTATCGTCGGCTGGTACTTCTCCTCGGCCACCGCACCGCTCGAAAAGCTCGTCAGCATCCAGGATAGCGAAGGCTACGGGTCGGACGCGCACAACCCCGAGCTGTTGATGGCCATCGCCGCGGCGCGCCATTTCGAGACCAACCCCGAGCGACGCCGGCGCCTGTCGGCGCGCGCGGACCAGTTGGCCAGACACCTCAACCCCGACTGCGCGGCGGTATCGCATACCGCGCGCGCGTTCAATTGGCAGAATCGAAACCCGGAGTTCACATGGCTGCTCACGCAATGAAACCACATTACTTATCGATCGCAATCCCGTTGTTATTCACCGCCGCCGGTGCGAGCCTGGACGCGCGGGCGGCGGGGCCACTGACGTTCGTCAACGAGACATCGCAGCGGATCGACGCGCTGCACGACTCGGCCTATCGCTTCGACGCGGTATTCGTCGACTTCAACAGCGACGGTTGCCAGGATGCATTCATCCTGTCGCATAGCGATCTTGGTGCGACTTCGCGCCTCTGGAACAATCGTTGCGACGGCAGTGGCAGTTTCCAGTACGTTCCGAATGACGAGGCCAGGTACTTCATCGACGGCCAGCCCATCATGTCCGGCTGGGTCACGAGGCTGGATTTCAACGGCGACGGCAAGCAGGATTTCTGGGGGCGCCCTGGTGGCTTCGTGATGAGCGCCCGCTACGTGAACGATTCGACCGGCGGGTCCTTCATGCCCCATTTCGCCAGGAAGGAGAATGGCTGCGTCGGCTACTGCGCATTCGCGGATTTCACCGGAGGCGGCAACCTCGAGGTAGTCAACGAACGCCGTGTGGTGTCGAACATGGCAGGGGCAGAGCTGCGGCCAGCGTCCGGCGACAACGCTTATCAGGTGGTCGGCGATGTCACCGGCAACGGCTGGCCCGACATCGTGCAGCCGGCCAACGGCGGGTACTGGCGCAACGACGGCGGTACTTTGACGTGGGTCGACGTGCCCGCGTTCTCGGGCGGCAGGAGCATGCAGATCCTGTTGGCCGACTTCGACAACGACGGCGATCTCGACCTGTTCCTGCTCGATGGCCCGAAGTTCAGCAACAGCACGCAGGGGTTGCTTTACCGGAACAATGGTTCGGGTGGATTCACCGACGTGTCCGCCGGCTCGGGGCTGGCAGACGTGGCGGCGAGTGACTACGGCAACATCATCGCCGCCGACTTCGACAACGATGGGCAACAGGATCTGCTGGTGGCCGGAGTCTCGGACTCGGTCAGGCTGTATCGCAACAACGGCAACATGACCTTCACCGCGTCCACTGCCACCAGTTTCGGTCCCGCATCCGGGGAAGGTCCGGACGGGTGGCAATCGGCCAAGCCGCGCGCGGACGTCGCCGACTTCGACAACGACGGCCGGCTGGACATCATCAAGACCCAGTTCCCGAGCAACATCGGCCTTTGGCGAAACACGGTCGATACCGAGGGCAACCGCTGGATGAAGGTGCGCGTACGTGGCGGCGGCGGCAACAGTGACGGCGTCGGTGCCAGCGTGCGCTGGTATCGTCCGGGTACGAGCCAGCTGGTGTCGCACCTGGATGTGGCTGTTGGTGAGCAGCATCCCCAGACCCACCTGCATACCGGGCTTGCCGGCTACCAGACGGTCGACCTGGAGGTCCGTTTCCCGAACGGTGGGCCTGTCCATCGATTCCCCAACGTCGCCAGCAACCAGGAAGTCATCGTCTATCGCAACGGTTGCATGTTGACCGGGTGGCGCCCTGGTAATGGCTGGCCGTTGCAGCCGCCGACGAACTGCGCCCTGGCCACGTCTCCGAGGCCCATGAACGGCGCGCGCCCGCTCCTTCCGCCGGCCGCGCCGCAGCCGAGCGTCGGCGCATCCGCCGAGGCGCCGGCCATTGCCGCGACGGCGACCGGCGCCGGGGGGACGCAGCCGCCGGAACCCGCCCAAGGCAAAGGGGCCGCGGCCGAGCGCGTGTTGTGGATCACGCCGAGGGCGCTGTTGTGGTGGCGCGGTTTCCGGGCATGGCTGCGGACCGTTGAAGACCGGTGGGAATAGCGCGGTCGAACGGCATCAAGTCGGCCCTACGCCTTCCGCTTCAGTTTCCTGGTGCAGCGCCGAGCCAGAGTTCGTCGATCCGCTCCAGCTACTGCCGCTCGCGGTATTGCCGCAGCCGCCTGATGGCGCGTGTGGTTGTTGATCGGAGCGGGATCGAGTTCCGCGAAATCGGTCCGTGGTTCGAAATGGCGGCTTCGCAGTCCGGCCAACGTGTTCACCTCAGGTCATGGCTGCGCTGCGGTGGAACGCCGCCGGCCAGCAGCGGTCGTGAGGCCGCGTCCGGGTCGGGCAGGGGGTCCCAGTCCCTGCAGAAGAGCTTCTTCACTACCTGCGTCGCGCGATTGGCGATGCTGATCGGGGCGCCCAGCCAGCGCGAGACCAGGAAGGCCTTGCGCCGCACCACCCAGTTGTACATCGACTGCTCGGAATAGAAGTTGTAGCCCCAGCGCCGCTCGAACAAGCGCGACGACGGGGTGGTCAGTTTCCGACCCCAGCGGTAGAAGAAGAAGCGCATGTCCGGCAGCGTCATCCGCGTGCCGAGATTGTCGAAATGGACCACCGACTTCGGTTCGACCGCCATGGTCCTGTCCATTGCCGCAACCTGCAGCGAGATGTCGAGGTGTTCGCGGATCACCATCGACGGCAGTTCGATGCGCCTGAACAGGTCGCCGTCGAACAGCACACAGTGCAGTTCGAATGTGCCGGTCTCCGAGCGTTGGTCGGGGATATCCGGAAGCTCGGCGCGCCGCAGGTGCTTGTGCTCGATGAGGTAAGGCGTGTCCTCCACGTCGACCACGCGCAGTTCGCCGGTGTAGAGGTGGTTGCGCAGCGCAGCGCCGCGATCGACGCCCTCGCGCTCCAGGATGAGTGGCGTAACCACGGCATGGCCGTCGGCCATGGCTGCGAGCAGCGGCGGGAGCCAGCCTTCGGTGACCCTTGAATCGTTGTCGAGCAGAACCACGGCAGGGGTGTCCGTCAGCGGCTGCGCTTCACGCAGGGCGTCCATCGGCGTGCGCAGTCCGAGTTCGAAAAACCTGGCCTCGGTACGGCCCAGCAATCGTTTGCGCACGGGATCGATGATCGATGCCGGGTAGTCGAGATCCAAGATCCACAGCCGGAACGGTTCCTGCGTGTGCCGGTAGACGCTGTCGATGCATTCGTCCAGGCCGGAGTAGCGGTCCCTCGGCGTGACGATGATGGTGACGACCGGATCCATCTCGAAGCTCCTGGGCTGGGGTGTGTTCCGGGTGGCTCCCGGGGGCGGGTCGCGCGCTGCACCGACATCATGTGAAGACGGAAACGGAAGGCGAAAGCGGCCGCCTGGCGCGTGCCCGCACGCCCGGGACGGCGCGCGGGCCGGGCCGGACGTGGCCGTTGCCGGCCACTGCCTGCGTAATACGTCTTAGGTACCCCGGAGCGAGCCCGGAGCCCGGCCGGACCCTTCAGTACGGAAACAGCGATGCACTGGCGAGTCAAAGGGATCATCCAGAAGGTGCTTGGCACCATCCCCGGCGGTGCGATGCTGCACTTCCACCTGCAGCGCCGGTTCGGTGGCTTGCGGAGCTTCGAGCGCGAACTGTCGGTGAAGGTGGACGACTGGGCGATCATGGCCAGGCATCTTCGCAACGCGGGCGTCGACTTCTCGCGGATGCGGGGCTTCGAGATCGGAACGGGCTGGTATCCGACCTTTCCGTTCGCCTGCTATCTGGCCGGGGCAAGGAAGATCACCACCTGCGATCTCAATCCGCACCTGCGCGAGGACCTCACGCGCGCCTGTGTGGAGGAACTGGAGAAGTTCCTGCCGGTGATCGCCGAGGCCGCCGGCGCGGATCCGGACGCGGTGGCGCAGCGCTACCATGCGCTGCGCGAACGAACCCGCGGCGGCGAAGAGCCCACGGCCGCCAGTGGCGGGGTCATCGACTACCACGCGCCGGCCGATGCCGCGAGCACCGCGCTGGGCGACGGCGAGGTCGACGTGGTGTTCTCGAACAGCGTGCTCGAACACGTGCCCGAGGCGGCGATCGACACCATGTACCGGGAGGCGATGCGCATACTCGCGCCCGGCGGCATCATGTTCCACTCGGTCAACTGCGGCGACCACTATGCCTACGTCGACCGCAGCATCCACCAGTTGCACTACCTGAAGTATTCCGACCGGCAGTGGCGGTTCTGGGACAACGCCTTCCTGTACCAGAACCGGCTGCGCGCGCATTGCTTCGTCGACTCCGCAGCCGAGCGCGGCTTCGACATCGAGCTGAACACGGCCAAGGCCCGGCCCGAGCGGCTGAGGCAGCTTTCCGGGGTGCCCGTGCACCCACAGTTCGCCGACGTTCCGCCGGAGAAGCTCTGCATCACCAGCGTGGACTTCATAGCGCGCAAGCCGTTACTGGTTGCATAGGGCGCGGGGCCGGTTGCCGACCGGAGGTGGCGGCCAGGCGCGCTGCCGGTCAGCCGCCGAAGGTCCGCCGGAGCCCCTCGCGCAGGCCCACCGTCGGCTTCCATCCCAGGCCGGCCTCGGCGCGGGAAACGTCGACATCCGCCAGCGGCCTGAGCGAGCGGACCCGGTATCTGGTCAGCGGCATGTCCCGGCCGATCACCTTGCCCAAGGCCTCCAGAGCCGTTGCCAGCGTCATGAAGAGCCACTGCGGAACCCGGGTGATCCGCGGCTTCCCGCCAAAATGCTTCGCGGCATGCGCGAGGTACTCCTGCTGGGTGATGTGGTCCGGGTCGACGATGTGGAAGATGCCGCCGTTTGCCGGGTCCTTCTCCGCGGCCAGCACAATCGCGTCCACGACGTCGTCCACGTAAACCAGCGGGATCGTGCGCCTGCCGCTGCCGACGGCGACCCAGCGTCCGGCGAGCGAGACCACGCCGTTGGGCGTGCTCCTTTCCGCGCCGGGGCCGAAGATCTGTCCCGGCCGGATGATCACGGCCGGGAGGGCATGGTCGCGGATCGCATCCAGCACCTCCCGCTCGGCCGCGAGCTTGGTCCGGGTGTATGCGCCGCGGAGGTCGGGATGGGGTTCGACCGGATAGTCTTCGGTCACCGCCATGCCCGGTTTCCGGCCTGCATGGTCGAGCACGCCCATCGAACTGACGTAGACCAGTTTCCTGACGCCGTGTTCCCTGCAGGCGCGGACCACGTTCCTTGTGCCCCAGACCGTGCCCGCCTCGAAGTCCCCGGCCGATCCACGCATGCTCGCGCCGACGTGGTAGACCGCTTCGACGCCGCGCACGGCATGGGAAACGATGTCCGGATCGCCGAGGTCGCCAACGACCACCTGGACATCGTCGCCATGGCGTCCCGCCGGTGGCGGGCGCCGGACCAGGATCCGGATGGCCGTCCCGCGGGCCCGGAGCGCCTCCAGCAGGGCGCTTCCGAGGAACCCGTTCGCGCCGGTGACCAGTACGGACGCGGGCGGAAGCGGCACATGGCGCTGCCGCAACTGCTCCAGGCGGGCGGCGTCCGGCGCGGCGCAGGCGGGATCCAGCAGCCTGGCCAGGCGCAGGCCGGCCTCGCCGGGAAACGGCGGGTTGGCGTGGTCGCGCACTGCGTCGGCGAACTCGATCGCGCCGCGGCGTATGCCGGGCGAGGGCGCCAGCGACCCGGTCAGGAAGCGGAGGATGTTCCACGGGATCCTCACCAGGTCCATGGCCGCGTTGAGCATGGCGTTGAGGGCGACGCCGACGAACTTCGGTCCCGGGAAGTTGCGATGCAGGCGGCAGACCTGCAGGAACCTGTCGATCTCGATCCTGCCGCCGGTGCCGCGCACCTCGAGCCTGTTCTCCATCGGCCTGGCGTTCCAGGACAGCAGCAGCCGGCCCTGCGCATCGCCCGCCCTCATCGAGGCCCTCCATTCATCGAACTGCAGCGACGGGTTGGCGCCAGTCGACGAATACGAGACCTCGAGTCCGGAAACCTCGCCGGCGAAGGCTTCGATCGTGTACAGGCCGTGCACCCCTAGGTCGCGGAATGGGTAGGAGCCCTGTGTCACCAGTTTCGGCAGCGGCCCGCCGGAATAGGCCGGATAGTCGGAGCTGCGCAGGATGTCCACTGCCAGTACCTTGCCGATGCGACCCTCCTCGACCAGGTCGAGGGCCTTGCGGATCATCGGGTCGAACAGGTCCGAGTGGTTGACGCCCAGCAGCACGTTCTTCTCGCGCGCCTTCGCCACCATGGCCTCGCAGTCCGCCGCCGAGTCGGCCATCGGCTTCTCGACCAGGACGTGGCAGCCGTGCTCCATCGCCGCAAGCGCGATCGCGGCGTGGGAGGCCGGGGGCGTCAGCACATGGACGGCGTCCGGGCGCGACTGTTCCAGCAGTTCCGCCAGGTCGGCAACGACCAGCGGGATGGAGTGGCGCACGGCCATCGATCGCGCCGCCTCCAGGTTGGTGTCGCAGATGCCCACGAGTTCCACGAAGTCGACAGAGCCCAGTGCCGCCAGGTGGTGGTTGGCGACATAGCCTGCGCCTACGACGGCGACTCGGATCCTGTTCAGCGGCATGTTTCAGCTTCCGGTATGGGGGTGTGGGGTGCGGGCGGACCGCGGGTGTTTCCGTTCCAGCGCGAGGCGGACCTCCGCAAGTACGGCCTCGACACGCCGTTCCCAGGTCTGCGAGGCCACCGCCGCCATCCGCTCTTTCCGCTGGCGGTCGGTATCGTCGGCGAGGCTGGCGGCGATCGCGTCGAGGAAGCCCTGGCGGTCCCGGGCGATCCTGATCCACTGAGAGAACTTGTCGATCTCGGCGTTCCAGGCGCTGACGACCGGCTTTCCGGTCGCGAGGTACTCGCGCAGCTTCAGCGGGTTGGCGTTGGCGACCTGGCGGGTCATCCGGTAGGGGATGATGGCGACGTCGTAGGCCCTGGCCCAGCGCGGCAGGCTGGCATAGGGCTGGGCGCCGGCGAGCACCACGTTGGGCAGGCGCTCGAGCCTGGAGACGTCGACGGCGGCGTGGCCGACGAGCAGGAACGTCCAGTCCGGCCTCTGCGTGGCCAGCCATTCGATCAGCGGAAGGTCGATCCATTCGTGGATCGAACCGTGGTACCCGACGACCGGATGCCGGATGTCCGCGATCGCCCCGGGCACTTCGGTCGCAGGGTCGCTGGCCTGGGCGAACAGTCCGGCGTCCACGCCGTGCGGGGCGGGGAAGGTGCACGGGTTCAGCGCCTTCTTCGCTTCCAGCAGCGTGGGAGGCGCCACGAAGACCAGGTCCGCGGCCTTGGTGAGCCCGGCGTCGAGCCTGCCGATATGGTCCGCGTCCACGCCGGGGTGCGCGGCGTAGTCGTCGATGCAGTAGTAGACGCTGAGCGACTCGCCCAGCCGGTTGGCGAGGAAACCCGGATGCGGCACCACGAACCAGGAAATGCATTCGGCCAGGCCGATGGCCCTCATGGCGCGACGGACGGCGAACTGCCCGAACCAGCGGTTGAAGGCGTTCATGCCGGGAATCCCGCGGAACGGCAGCTGTGGCACGGTGCAATGCCAGAGGTTTCCTTCCACGTGGATCGGTCGGCGGAACGCCGCCAGCAGCTTGCGCAGCCCGCGCTTCAGGTCCCGGCGGGAGCCGTCCGGCCTGCGCATGCCCGGCGAATCGACGTACAGCAGCGGAGCGATCCGCGCGATCCGCGCGGCCACGTGGTGGCTGCTGGTCCTGTTCTCGGCGAACCAGTCGTTGCCGAAATAGACGAAGCCGAGGCCGGCCAGGGCGTCCGGACTCATGTTGCGACCCGTGGAGAGCGGCGCTTCATGACGGCCAGCGTCGCGTAGTTGGCCATGTACCAGGCGCTGGCCAGCAGGCCCAGGCCCTGGTGCCTGCGGTAGATGTGCCACTGCCACTTCACCGCGCGCGCCTTGTTGCTGGAAATGGAGCCGTCCCTCACCAGGTAGCAGGCAACCGGCTCGCTTCCGCCCACTCCCACCGCCGGCCCGCCCTGGTGGAGCAGGTCGAGCCAGAACGCGTAGTCCTCGTGGCCGATGGGCTGGAACCTGGCGGCGTCGCCCACCGCGTGCCGGTCGTACATTCCGGTGGAGTGCCCGATCCGGTTGCTCTTCAGCATGTCGCGGTGGCTCAGGGAGGCGGGGGGAACCACCAGGTTCAGGCATCGGCCATCCTCGGCGACCCGCTGGTAGGTTCCGTAGCTTGCCGCGGCACCGGCGGCGTCCATGGCCGCGATCTGCAGTTGCAGCTTGCCCGGAAGCCACCGGTCGTCGCTGTCGAGGAAGGCGACGTACCTGCCGCGCGCGACTTCCAGGGCGTGGTTGCGCGTTGCCGCCACGCCGAGGTTGCGTTCGTTCCGGAGCAGGCGCACGCGCGCGTCGGCATCCGCGATCGCAGATGCGACGGACAGCGATGAATCGGTGGACCCGTCGTCGACGACGATCAGCTCGAGCAGCTGGTGCGTCTGCGCAAGCACGGACTCCATCGACCGGCGCACGAACTTCTCCGCGTTGTAGAGCGGCATGACCACGCTGACCAGCCGTCCGTTGGCGTTGTCGCTCATGCCCGGCTCCGTTGCCCGGCGAACGAACTGCGGGGGGGAGGCAGGATGAAGTCCCGGTAGTCGTTCGGATCGCCGCCGTGGCCGGCCTCCGCGGCCTTGATGATGTTGTGGACCTCGCGGGCGGTCACGTAGTGCAGGACGTAGCGCTCGCCGTCGTTGTACCTGTCCTCGAGGTAGCTGAACATGGCATCGACCTGCGGCCCGAGCACGACGCCGGCCTCGGATTCCGGCGCGCCGTGGGTGTGGATCTTGACGAAGCGCCATTCCGGCCTGCCCTGGACGTGGATTCCCGCGTCGATCCAGCCGTCGACGCGCGCCGGGGTGGGCGGATAGTTGGCGCGGATGTCGGAGTTCTCGATGCGCGGGATGATGCCGTGCCTGCGGTCGCGCCAGTTCAGGCCGAGCGGGCCCTGGACGAGCAGGAGATCGCCCCGGCCGGGGACGCCCACCCGTGCCGGCGTGCCCGTGTCGTGCGACTTCGGCCTGACGGGGTCGTCGGTGGCGTAGTAGATGGAGTTGATCGTGGTGGTCTGCGTCGGGCTGGGCGCCGAGGGCATGGTGAAGTCCGCGTAGCAGTCGAGCTCGCGGAGCAGCGTCAGTTCGTTGTCGAGGCCGCACCAGCCGCCGCCCGGCAGCGAATTGTCCAGGCACCAGTTGCCGTGGATGAACGCGAAGCCGATCTCCCCGCTCTCCGGATGCACCGGCAGCGCGCCATGCTTCTCGTGCAGCAGGGTCTTGAACCGGGTGATGCTGCTCCTGAAGTTGTCCTCGGTGTCGTTGTCGTGGTGCAGGTGCACCTCGATCTCGCCGTAGCCGTCCCTGCACAGCGACTCGATCTTGGCCAGGTGCTCTTCCAGGTACTCTTCCTCGGGATAGAAGAAGCCGTGCTGCGGCGGGCGGCCGTCGGCGTCGCGGTGGCGGCCCGCCATCGCCCGGTAGTCCCGGCACCAACGGTCCACCCTGGCCCGCTGCCGCTCCAGGCCGACCTTGCCGTGCATCGGCTCGAAGTGGTCCACGAAGCAGAACAGCACGTGGGTCGTGCCGGACGGCTTGGGCAGTCGCTTCCGGAAGATCCACTGCGGCAACCAGATCTGCATGTTGCGCGCGCGGATGAAGCGCCAGGCGACCAGGGCCGGCGCCAGGATGGCCAGCAGCAAGGCCAGCGCGAGGATGCCGGTCCAGCTCATGACGTGCTCCGCGGCCTGGAGGGCACGGGCATCGCCTGCACGGAGTAGCCCTGGCGCAGCCACTCCGGCAGGAGTTCGGCGAGGACCTCGACGGTGTCCATGTTGTCGTCGTGCATCAGGACCACGTCGCCCGCGCTGGGCGGCCTGGAGTGGATCCTCGGCAGCAGCGCCTGCGCCGGCAGGCGCGCGTAGTCATGGCTGTCGTAGGACCAGTAGGCCAGCGTCCTGCGTTCGCGGGCGAAGTGCAGCAGCAGGTTGAGGGGCAGCGCGCCGGAGGGCGGGCGGAACAGGTGCCGCTCCAGGCCATCGAAGGCGGCCAGGGCCTCGTCGGTGCGGGCGATCTCGTCGATCTGCCCCGCCAGCGGCAGGCGGGTCATGAGCGGATGGCTCCAGGAGTGGTTGCCGATTCGGTGCCCGTCGGACACGATCCGCCGCACCACTTCGGGATGCCGCGCGATCTGTTTGCCGACCAGGAAGAACGACGCGCTGGCGCCATGGCGTTTCAGGATGTCCAGCACCCGCGGCGTGTGCTCCGGGTCGGGCCCGTCGTCGAAGGTCAGGTACAGCCGCTTGCCCCTGGACGGCAGCCGCGTCATCACCAGCCGCGACGGCAGCAGTCCAAGGAGGCGGGATTTGCGGGATCTGGGTTGCACGGTCATGCCTTGTGGGGTCTCACTGTCCGACGGATGCGCGCAGGACGCCATCCAGCCTGGTGATGTTGTCGTTCCAGGTGAACCTGCCGGCGTGGCTGGTGATCGCCGCGGTCGACCAGTCGCGTGACATCGACTCGGCGAGCGCCGCGGCGAGCGCAGGAACGTCGCGCGGAGGGACCATGATGCCCGCCAGGTCCGGAAGCACCTCGGGGATGCCGCCGACGCGGGTCGCGACCACCGGAAGCCCGCAGGACATGGCTTCCAGCACCACGTTTGGAACGCCCTCGCTGTGGCTTGGCAGGCAGAGCAGGTCGGCGGCCTGCATCCACGTCGGCAGTTCGGCATGGGGTCGCGCGCCGGCCAGGATCACCCGTTCGCCGAGTCCGTGCTCGTCGCGGCGCCGGGCCAGCGCGGAGCGGGCGGGTCCGTCGCCCACGAAGGCCAGGCGACAGTCGGCAGGCATGTCCGGCGCGGACGCGAACGCATCCAGCAGGTCGAAGCAGCCCTTTTCCGGCTTCAGGTTTCCGGCATAGAGCACGACACGGCCTGACGACGGCAGGCCCAGGGCACCGCGGGCGTCGGCCCGGTCGCCGGGTCGGAACAGCGCAGCGTCGACGCCGTTGTAGATCACGTGGAGCCGCTCGGCGGGCACGCCCAGTTCGGTCGCCTTGTCGCCCAGCGCGCGGCTGACCGAAATCACGGCGGCGGCGTCGTGCAGCGCGGTGACGACCTGTCTGCGGCGCATGCCGGACGGGGCCAGGGCGTTGAGATCGCTGCCGTGCACCTTGACCACGTAGGGCAGTCCCAGGCGCCTGGCGAGCCAGCGCGTGCCCACCGCATCGGGATAGCCCCAGCTGGCGAGAAGCAGGTCGTAGCCCTCGGTGCGGAGCCGCCTGCCGTGCTGCGCCAGCAGACAGGCATACCAGGCCAGCCCGTGGAGGCTGCGGCCGACCCTGGGCGGATACCAGAAGGTGAAGTCCGAGCTGCGCGCGTGCCGCAACTGCGGCGGCTGCCCGGCGGGGCCGCGCCAGCGGCTGTGGAAGTCGATCGCCACCAGCACTTCGAGGTCGTGGTGCTCCGCCAGGCGGTCGAACTGTTGCCGGTTGAAGCTGGCGCGCAGCGGGTCCCAGGCGCTGGGGAACAGGTTGGTCAGCGCGAGGATCTTCATGCCGGCCTGTCCGCGTACACGGCCTGGTAGCGCGTGGCCATCACATCGAACGTCGCGTTCGACAGCAGCCAGGAGCGGCCTGCGCGGCCCATGGCCGAGGCGCGCCCCGGGTCGCCGAGCAACTGCCCGATCGCGTCCGCCAGCGCCTCGGGGTCGCTCGGCGGCACTACCAGGCCATTGACATCGTCGGCAACGATCTCCGCGTTGCCGCCGACCCGCGTCGCGGCGATCGGAAGTGCGCATGCGCAGGCTTCGAGCAGGGCGATCGAATAGCCCTCCGAGATCGAGGACATCGCGAACATCGAGAACGCCGGCAGCAGATCCGGGACGTCGCCCCGGTCGCCGAGCAGGAACACGCGGTCGCCGATACCCGCGCGCGCGATGGCTGCCTCGATCGCCGCGCGCTCTTCGCCCTCGCCGACCAGGACCAGCGCCGCGTCGCTGCGGCGCGCGCATACCCGCGCGAATGCGTCTACCAGGATCACGAGGTCCTTTGCCCAGTTGAGGCGGCCGACGAAACCGACCAGCTGCGTCGTCGACGGCAGGCCGAGGCTGCCTGCGAGTCGGGCACGCTCGGCATCGTTGCGTTCGCGGAACGGCCCGGCATGGATGCCGTTGGGCACGATCCGCAGTTTGTCGGGAGGCGTCGACTTCAGTTCGACCAGGCGCTGGCCGGCGGACTTGGAGACCGCGACCGCCACGTCGGTCAGCCGCATCGCCTGCCGGAACAGCCATTCGCGCCGGCTCTGCGGGTTGACGCAGCCCATGCCGTGCCGGGTGTTCACCACCCGCCGCACGCCCAGGCCCAAGGCCGCCAGCGTGGCGTAGTAGTGCGCGATGCCGTTGTGGCTGTGCAGGACCTCGGTGCCATGCGAGGCGATTGCCCGGCGCATCCGCAGGACGGCGCGGAGGTCGGCGCCGTCGCGCTTGTTGCAGGTGATGACAGGGACGCCGGCCGCGGCGAGCTCCGTGACCATCGCGCCGGCCTCGAACAGGCAGACCACCTGGCAGTCGTGGCCCGCCGCCGACTGTGCCATGGCGAGGTCGATGACGACGCGCTCCAGCCCGCCGCGGTTCAGGTTCTCGACGACGTGGCTGATCCTCACGGCAGCCTCGACACGGTTACGCGGAACTTGCCGCTCGCGGTCAACGGAATGTCGTCCACGCGCTGCAGGTCGAGGCTCGCATCGTTGCCGAGCACCTTGGTGATCTCACGGCGGACGTAGGCTTCCTGATCCGCCGCGAACTCCGGGCCGGGCACGATTTTCAGGGTGAAGTGGTCGAGGCTGTCCTGCACGACCTGGAAGCGGCGCACGCCGGTCACGTCCTTGAGCATGTGCGGGAAGAACTCGCCGGGCAGGACGTTGCCGTCGGTGGTGCGGATCGCGTCCAGGCGTCGTCCCTCGATGCGCTGCAGGCGGGGCAGGCCGTGCGGGCCGACGCTGTGCCACGGCCCCTTGCGTGTGGCCACGTCGCCGTTGACATAGCGGATGAAGGGCATCCCAAGGTTGTGGAGGTCGGTGATCGCGATCTCTCCGGTCTCGCTGCCGTCGCTCCTGCGCGAAGCGTCCACCAGTTCGACGGCCAGGTGGTCGGCGTTGACCAGCAGCCCGTTGCGGTCGCCGGCTTCGCACGCGATCAGCATGAACTCGCGACATCCATAGGTGTTGTAGGCCCTCGAGCCGGGAAAGGCGGCTTCGATGATGGGCCTCTGGAAATCGTGCAGCGCCTCGGCCGCCCCCAGCACCACCCCGACTCCCCGGATGGTGCGGCCCTGTGCAAGCAGCCACTTGGAAAGACGGAAAACCGGGTCGACATAGGCCACGACGACCTCGGGCCGGTAGGCCGCGATGGCATCGGCGTAGGCCGCCATGTTGTCTTCGCGCATCAGGAAGCTGTTGAGGATGCGGCGATGGAAGGCTGCGTGGTACAGGCGCTCCTTGAGGTCCGTGGCCCGGCTCTGTTCGCCCACCGCCCCGCCCCAGAGGTACAGCGCCCGTCGCCCCAGCGTGGCGCCGGTCCAGCCGTAGCCACGCCACATCACCGCCGTCCGCCGCTCGTAGCTTTCCCTGGTGTAGCCGAAGCGCAGCGGCTCGCCGGTCGAGCCCCCCGTGGCCTTGTAGAGCAGTTGCCCTTGCAGGTTGCGCGCCTTGAGCCGGTCGAAATTCGTGCGGATGTCGGCCTTGGTCAGCACCGGCAGGCGGGCGTAGTCCTCCATCGACTTCAGGTCGCCGGGCTCGAAGCCGATCTCCTGCCAGCGCTGCCGGTAGTAGGGCACCTGTTCCCAGCAGTGGCCGACCAGGGAGGTCAGCTTGCGCCACTGCAGTTCCGCGATCTGTCCGGGCGGAAGCCACTGGCTGGCTTCATGCTCGCGCAGGTAGTGCAGGGTGCGCCTTCCACGCACGGCCTCGTAGCCGGGGTAGAGGAGGTGGCGGAAGGTCTTTTCGTACAGGCTCACGTCGCAGCCTCCGCGCGTCGTGCCGCCCAGCCCAGGATGCGGCCGATGAAAAACGGCCGCCCCCTGGCGAGGCGCGCATGCAGTTCCTGGACTTGCCGCAGGTCGGCCGCGCTCCAGAAGCCGAGCAGGAGCGTGCCGGCGGCGTACACCGCAGCCAGCAACAGCCCTCCCGCGGCCAGCGTCGGCAGGACCGGCATGAAGCCCTTGACCGTCCAGGCGGCGGCGGCGGCGAGCGCGGCCGCGATCAGTGCTCGCACGAGTCGGCTCCACTCCAGCCGCGCACCGCTGTGATACAGCGCAAGGCCGACCACGGCCAACCCCATGAGCACCCTGGTCGTGCCGTACGCGGCTACGGCCCCGGTCAGGCCGTAGCGCTGGATCAGGCCGACGTCCAGCGCCACCTTCACCAGCGAGCCCGCGAGGACGACGATCATCAGCGTGCGCTGCCGGTCCGAGCCCAGCAGGTAGCTCGATGCGCCCTGCGACAGCACGCCCACCGCGCCCGCGGCGAGGCAGCATGCGAACGCGAACGCGGCAGGCTCGTACTTCGCGCCGTAAAGCAGGCCGATGATCCCGTCCGCGAAGACCACGCCGAACGCAACCAGCGGCGCCGTCAGCACGGCCAGGTAGGTGGTCGACATCGCCAGGCGCCGCGCGGCGACCTCGTGGCCCCGGGCCAGCGCGCTGGCCATCATCGGCAGCAGCAGGGCGCCGAACACCCCCGGAACCAGCAACAGGGCGCCGCTCGACAGCTGGTAGGCGACCTTGAACTGGCCCGCCGATGCCGGGGTGTCGAACAGGGTCAGGAACAGCACTTCGACCTCGCTCGCGGTGATGAAGCTGACCACCACGGTGACCGCGACCAGGGCCGTGTAGCTGTGCAGCCGCTTGCGCGTGGCGTCGTCCAGCGGTTCGCGCGATTCCGGGGGCGGGAGCAGCGGCGCCACCTGCCGGCGCGAGATCCACCAGAACACGAGGCTGGAAACCGTGTAGGTGCCGAGGAACCACTCCATCGGCCCGTCAAGCCACCATACGACCAGGATCAGCAGCAGGTTGAGTGGGGCGCCGATGACCGCGATGGTCGCGGTCGCGCGGAAGTTCTCGTAACCCTTGGTGGTGCTGATGTTGAGCATGTACAGCGCGCGCAGCACCGTCGTGACCAGCAGGATCGCAAGCAGCACGCCGTGGTTGAAGTCGGGTATCAGCCGCTCCCCGAGCAGCATGAACAGCACCGTCCCGCCGACCAGAACCACGGCCATGAACGTGGCTTGCACGCGCCATGCCCAGGCGAGCAGGGAGCGGATCTGGCCATCGCGGCCGGCCCCGCGAAGCTCGGCCACGAACTTGATGACGGCGCTCGACACGCCGGCGTTGGTGATCACCACGCCGGTGGCCACCAGCCAGATCACCAGGCTGTAGGTACCGAAGTCCGCGGGCCCGAGATGGCGCGCGATGATGATCGACGTCAGCATGCCGAGGAAGTACTCGGTGTAGATGCCGACCGAGGAGAACAGGGTGTTTCGGACGATGGTGCTGCGCGTGTTCATCAGCCGGCCAGTATGAAAAGGACTTTCACGATGAGCCACAGCCCGACAGTGCTGGCTGCCGAGGCCACGCACCATTTGAACCAGTCGGACTGCACCCGGAACGTCGTCAGGCCCGCCCAGCGTTCCTGAGCGCCGGCATACCAGCCGGTCACCAGGCCGAGCATGATGTAGAGCAGGATGACGTAGCTGCGACTGAGGAAGAACGCGCACGTGTAGAACCCGACCTGCATGATCAGCAGCGTCATCGCCATCTTGCGTTCCCGGGTCCACGGCTCCTGGTAGGTGGGGTCGTCCATGGCGGCGGGCAGCCGCAGGACCACGATCGGCATCCAGAAGCAGTAGCCGACCATCGCCAGCCAGACGGTGTAGCCGACGATGCCGGTTTCGGCCAGGACCAGGACGAAGGAGTTGTGCGCGGTCAACCAGGTGTGATCGGTGAAGTTGCCGACACCGACACCGAACACCGGGTTGGCGAGGAACATCTGGATGCCGTCGTACCAGCTTTCGATGCGACCGTAGGCGGAGGATTCGCCGGCATCGAGTTCCTGCATGCGGGTCGGCAGCATCATCATGCCGGCCATGCCCGCCGCGCCCAGGATGCCGGCGATGACCGCGCCGCGCCGCTGCCAGAGCCAGACGGCGGCCATCGCCATCACCGCGAGGAAGGCGCCGCGCGAATTGGTCAGGTAGACGCCGTACAGCAGGGTGAGCGCCGCGGCCCACCAGAAAACGCGACGCAGTCCGAGCAGCCCGCCGCGGCCGGCCATCAGCAGCGTCATCGGGACCGCCATGATGAACAGCATCGCCAGGTCGTTGGGATCGCTGAAGATGCCGACGTACTGGATGCGTCCGTCCTGCACGGTCGGCATGCCGGTCCAGCCCTGGCCGAGCCTCACCTGCCCGATGCCGTGGATTGTCAGCACGACCGCGCACAGCGAGATCATCCACATGATCCGGAAGCAGTTCTTCGGGGAGTGGCTGGCCTGCGCCACGAGAAGCAGGGCGAACAGCGACGGCAGGAACTCGAGGAAGCGGACCAGCGCGCCGCCGACCCAGCCGTTGGCCACCATCGTGACCATGCCCACGACGATGAACGCCGCGAACAGCAGGTAGGTCGGCTGGTTGAGCGGCCGCCGTTCGCGGCTGACCACCCAGGCTCCGAGCGCGCCCAGCATCGCGATCGGCAGGATCGGGATCGCGAGGTCGACCAGGGCGGGGTACTCCTGGGGGCGGATCAGCACCAGGCCGAGCCAGGTCAGCAGGAACAGCATCACGATGGATATACCCTCAGTCTGGTCGGATGCGAGAACAGTTCGGGCACCGCGAGGATGCCCTTGAACCAGGCCAGGTCGACGCTGGTCTCGACCGGCGTGCGCAGCAGCTGGTAGCGGTTGTCGGCCCGCGGCGTGCTGGTGCCGCTGACGTAGCTGAAGCCGATCCGGAATCCCTGTGCGCGTACCGCGTCGAAGACCCGCGCATCGCAGGCATCGGGGCCGCCGACCGGGTAGGAGATCGCGATTGCCGGCGCGCCAAGCTCCGCAGTCAGCCTGGCCTGGCATTCGGCCACCTCGGCCTGCAGCTTCCCGTCCGGCAGCTTCGCGAGCATCCGGTGGTGCACGCCGTGGCCGCCGATCTCCATCCCGGACGCGTGCATTTCGCGCAGCTGGGCCCAGGTCATCGGCCGGCAGTCGACGTGTCCCTGCATCCGCGGGCAGCGGCATTCCAGCTCAACGTCCTCGATCACGGCCTGCTGGCCGGCATCGTCGAGATACTTCAGGCGATCGAGCACGGTGCCGACGAGCGCGCGCCGTGCATCGCGGTCCGATGGCAGCGGCAGGTCGAGATCGAGGTCCGGCAGACGCAGCCGGTCGGCGTCCATGGTCACGACCATGTGCGCCAGCCAGTCGTAGGCATAGGGCAGGCCGCTGTCGATATGGCCGGTGGCGACGAAGAACGTCGCGGGCACGCCGAGGTCGCGCAGGATGGGGAATGCGATGGCATGGTTGTCGTCGTAACCGTCGTCGAACGTCACCAGCACCGCATCGCGCGGCAGTGCCAAGCCGCCGTCGAGTGCGGCCACGATTTCGCGGCAGGAGACGGGGTGGAACCGGTCGCGCAGGTGTTGCATCTGGCTACGGAAATCCGCCGGCGAGGCGCTGACCAGTTCGGGGTCGAACGCGAACGAGGGATCGAGACCGCGGACGCGATGGTAGGCGAGGACCCGGAGGTCGCGCCGGAACAGCCCGCGCACAGTCTGCAGCGCCGGCAGCAGGCGCCATGCATGCGCGCGCGCGGCCAGCCGCTGGCGGCGTCCTGGTGCAAGCGGCGGATCGTGTGCAGTGGTGGCGGGATCACTCGACATGGGTCGGCGGGCGCCTCCGCCGGCAGACACGCGGCTGTCCGCGCCGGGCGCGGCGCACGTGGTTCGCCCTGTTGGCGAATGCGGAAACGATCGGAATCATCATGCGCACGCCGGTTCCCCCGTCGGCATGACGCGATCGCCGCGCGGAAACGTGGACCGTCGATGCGAGTGTTGCCGTTGCGTCAAGTGCCCGCGGCTGGCCGGCTTGCGGCTGTTTTCGCGTACGCTCTCTGGAATCAACCGATGGTTGAACCGAGCGATGATTGACCAGACCGACTTCATCGTCCTTTACCGTGAGCTTGGCGTCGGCCCCGACTGTTCCGTGGACGGCCTGCGGTTGGCCTACAGGCGCCGGGTGGCCGACCTGCATCCCGATCGCGGCGGTGATTCGGACGAGGACGAACTCAAATCCCTGAATCAGCGCTACGCCGCGGCGCTCGATTTCCACCGCCACTACGGCCGCCTGCCCGGTGCGCCGCCGGCGCCTTCCGCGCAGCGCCGCCGCGATCCCGTCGAGCAGTCGCGCCGGATGAGCGACGCGGTCGCGGTCGGGACGGAGCCGGAGCTCGGAACAGAAACGGAAACGGAAACGCGCAGGCCGTCGAGGGTGGTCGTGTATGGCATCGTGCTGGTGACGGCATTGCTGGTGTGGTGGCTTGCGCGCACCGACGCCCCGTTGCCGGGATTCCTCGAGAGTGTTGTCGAAAACAAACGGGAATCGACGCCCTCCGCGGCCATTGCCCTGCGACAGGGAATGCCCGAGCGGGACGTGGTCGCATTGCTGGGTCATCCGGTCAGTCGCGAGCTTGGAGGCACCCATTGGCAGTACGGATCATCCTGGGTGCGTTTCGAATGCGCGCAGGTCGTCGATTGGTACAGCTCGCCGCTGCATCCGCTGAAGGCTTCCCGATCCAGTCCTCCCGGAACGGCGGCGACCTCCGTGGCCAGTGCCGGCGCGCACCGCTGTCCTCCGGTTGCGCAAGCGTCGACACGGCAGCGATGAACACATGAGCCGATTCAACCAACACGAGGGGGAAACATGGCTGGTGTGCTGGTGGCGCAATCCCGGATGAGTCGTTCGACGCCACGCAGCATCGCGCGCGGGGAGCGCTGAGCCGTGTGCGGACTGGCGGGCTATCTCGGCGATCCAGCGCCGGAAGGCGCGGAGCGGGCGCTGCTGGAAAGAATGATCCACACCCTCGCGCACCGCGGACCGGACGGCTACGGCTTCCACGCCGAACCCGGCGTCGGCCTGGCGCACGCGCGACTTTCGATCATCGACCTGGCCACCGGCGACCAGCCGATCCACAACCCCGCACGCACGGTGTGGACGGTGTTCAACGGCGAGATCTTCAACTTCGTCGAGCTGCGCGCCGAACTCGAGGCGCGCGGGCATGTGTTCTACACGCGCTCGGACACGGAAGTTATCGTCCACCTCTACGACCGCTATGGCGACCGCTTCGTCGAGCATCTCAACGGCCAGTTCGCGATCGCGCTATGGGACGGCGCGAGCCGGCGGCTGGTGCTGGCGCGCGACCGGGTCGGGATCAGGCCGCTGTACTGGACGAAGGCGGACGGCACGCTGTGGTTCGCATCGGAACCCAAGGCGCTGTTCGCGGCGGTGCCCGGGCGCGCGCAGCTGTCCGTGCGCGGTTTGCTGCAGGCTTTCAGCTACTGGGCGCCGCTGGATCCGGACACCGCGTGGGAGGGCGTCCACAGCCTGCCGCCGGGGCACGTGCTGGCCATCGAAGCAGACGGCCGCGAAACGCTGACACGCTACTGGGACTGGACGTTCCCCGACGCGGCGGACACGCGGCCGGCGCGGTTCGGGGACATCGAGCAGGCGGTCGGCGAACTGCGCGAACGGCTGGTCGACGCGGTGCGCCTGCAGCTGCGGGCTGACGTTCCGGTCGGCGCCTACCTCAGCGGTGGCCTGGACTCCTCGGGCATCGTCGCGCTGGTCCGCGGTTTCACAGACACGCCGGTGCGCACGTTCTCGGTCGCATTCGACCAGCCCGAGTTCGACGAAAGCGCGCACCAGCTGGCGATGGTGCGGCACCTGGGAACCGAGCATTCCACGCTGCGCATCGGCCCGGCGCAGATCGGCGAAGCCTTCCCGCGCCTGGTCGCACACACCGAAACGCCGGTGCTGCGGACCGCGGCGGTGCCGCTGATGCTGCTGGCCGATTCGGTGCGCGCACACGGCTACACCGTGGTGCTGACCGGCGAGGGTGCCGACGAGGTGTTCGGCGGCTACGACCTGTTCAAGGAAGCCAAGGTGCGTCGCTTCTGGGCGCGGCAGCCGGACTCGACGCTGCGGCCGAAGCTGCTGTCGCGGCTGTACGGCTACCTGGAGAATTCGCCGGCGGCGAACCCGGCATTCGCCGCCTCGTTCTTCGGGCAGGGCAGGGAACACATCGACCGCGCGATCTTCGCGCACGTGCCGCGCTGGGCCACTTCAAGGCGCGCGTTCGCGTTCCTGGCGCCGGAGCTGCGCGCGCAGGCGTTGCAGTGGGACGCGCTGGCGTTCGCCGAATCGCGCCTGCCCGCGGACATCCTCGACTGGGCGCCGCTGGGCCGCGACCAGTACGTCGAGGCGAAGACGCTGCTGGCCGGCTACCTGCTCGCCGCGCAGGGCGACCGGGTGGCGATGGCCGCTTCGATCGAGGGCCGCTATCCCTACCTCGACCACACCCTGGTGGAGTTCGCCAACACCCTGCCGCCGTCGTGGAAGATCCGCGGCCTGACCGAGAAGCACATCCTGCGTCGCGCGCTAGCCGACCTGCTGCCGGACGACATCGCCCGGCGCACCAAGCAGCCCTACCGTGCGCCGGACAGCGCCAGCTTCTTCGTCGGCGGCAAGCCGCTGGATTACGTGGCCGACCTGTTTTCGGCGGACAACCTGCGCGCCAGCGGTCTGTTCGACGTCGATGCGACCACGCGGCTGTTCGCCAAGGCGCGCGCCGGCAGGGTGGTCGGTTTTGCCGACAACCAGGCGTTCGTCGGCGTGCTGTCGACGCTGCTGCTGTTGCGCCAGCGCCCGGGCGCCGGGATCGGCTGAGAGCGGCTGGTCAACTGTCAGCGGAAAAGCGGCCCTGCCCGCCTTCCAGGACCTCGGTCTGCGCATCGACGTGGTAGTGCGGCGTGGACGCGATGTCCGCACCGCTCTCCGGATCACGTTCTAGTCCACAAGCGGCAAGCGTGAAGCAGGAGGCACAGGCCTCCGGTAACGAAACCGACATGCAGGACGCGCACGGGTCCGGGATGTGTGGCGTGCGGGTCGAAAGGCATCATCCAATCAGCTTGAACGGGGCAATGGAACCACATGGGTCGACGGCAAGAGATCAAGCAGTTCATCCTCGGCAATTTCCTGTTTACCGACGACGACTCTGCGTTCACCGATGATACTTCCCTCATCCAGCAGGGCATCGTCGATTCCACCGGCATCCTGGAACTGATCGTCTTCATCGAGGAGACCTGGCCCGTGCGGGTGCCGGCGGAGGACATGACGCCGGCCAACTTCGACAGCCTCGGGGCCATCGACCGCTATCTCGACGGCCGCCTGGCCGCCTGAGCGGGGTTCATGATGCAGGTGCTGGTCGCGCGTCTGGAGCACACCGCGGCGGCGATGCCGACACACACTGCGATCCAGAAGGGCGATCGCCGTATCGATTATCGCGGGCTGCGCGAAGCTGCACTCCGTCTTGCAGTTGCGCTGCGCGCGCGCGGCGTGCAGCCGGGTGATCGCGTCGCGCTGTCCCTTTCCAACGGCATCGAGGCCGCCATCGCCTGGTACGGCATCTGGCGCGCGGGTGCGGCAGTCGTGCCGATGAATGCACAGGCACGCGAGCGCGACTTCGTGCCCTGGCTTCGGCACAGCGGCGCGCGCTTGCTGGTGCATGCCGCGGGGCACGGCGATGCGGGGCAGGCGGCGCACATCGCCGGGGTGCCCGCGCTGGTGCCCGACATGGCGTCGCCCCCGGACGAGGCGTTCGCGGCCGCCGGCACCGGGGCGGGCGGCGACCTGCCGATGCCCGATGCCGACATGCTGGCGGCGATCCTCTACACCTCGGGCACCACCGGCGCGCCCAAGGGCGTGGCGCTGTCGCATCGCAACCTGGCCGCGAACGCGGCCGCGATCATCGATTACCTGCAGCTGGATGCCGACGACAGCACGGTCAGCGTGCTGCCGTTCCACTACGCCTACGGCGCCTCGGTGCTGCACACGCACCTGGCGGTCGGCGCGCGGGTGGTACTCGAGGACAACCTCGTGTTCCCGCACCTGGTCGCCGAGGCGCTCGCGCGCGAGCGCGTCACCGGCTTTCCGGGCGTGCCGTCGACGTTCGCGCTGCTGCTCGATCGCGGCCGGCTGGACCAGTACGACCTGTCGTCGCTGCGCTACCTCACACAGGCCGGCGGCGCGATGGCGCCGGCGCTCACCCGGCGGGTGCACGCCGCCTTCCCGCAGGCGCGGCTGTTCGTGATGTACGGCCAGACCGAGGCCAGCGCGCGGCTGACCCGCCTGACGCCGGAACGGCTGGACGACAAGCTCGGCTCGGTCGGCACGCCGATCGACGGCGTCGAGATCCGGGTGCGGCGAGTGGACGGCAGTGAAGCTTCGCCGGGCGAGGCCGGCGAGGTCTGTGCCCGCGGCGACAATGTCATGACCGGGTACTGGAACGCGCCGGAGGCGACCGCCGCGACCCTGGTCGACGGCTGGCTGCGCACCGGCGACCTCGGCCACCTCGACGCCGACGGTTTCCTGTGGCTTGCAGGTCGCCGCAGCGACATGATCAAGACCGGCGCACACCGCGTGCATCCGCAGGACGTGGAAGAGGTGATCGCCGAGCTGCCGGGCGTTCGCGAAGTCGCGGTCACCGGCGTGGACGACGCACTCCTCGGCCAGGTCGTCGCCGCTTTCCTCGTCAGGGACGGCGACGTGCCGAACGAAACAGCGGTCAAGGCGCACTGCCGGCAGCGGCTGGCAGGCTACAAGATCCCGAAGCAGGTCGCCTTCGTGGCGGAACTGCCGAGGACCGCGTCCGGAAAGGTCCGGCGCGCCGCATTGACACAGGGGACATGATGACCACGCTCGATCCTTCCGTGCTGGAGCTGGACTACGCCGCCGAGGCCGACCGCATCGCGCAGCGCCTGCGCCACATCGTCGCGCGCGACCTGCACCGGCGCGGGCTGGTGGTCGCCATCTCCGGCGGCATCGACAGCACCACCTGCGCCGCGCTCGCGGTGCGTGCCCTGGGGCCGGAGCGCGTGTTCTGCCTGATCCTGCCCGAGCGCGATTCCAGCGACGACAGCGCGGTGCGCGCGAACCTGCTGGCGCAGCACCTGGGCGTGCGCGTGCACACCCACGACATCGCACCGGCGCTGGCCGCCATCGGCTGCTACGAAGCGCGCGACGATGCCGTGCGCACGGTGTTGCCGGGCTACGGCGAGGGCTGGAAGTTCAAGATCGCGATCGCAGGTGGTACCCAGGGCCTGATCAACCGCTTCCGCATCGTCGCCGAGGATCCGTCCGGCGACCGCCACGAGCAGGACCTGCCGCTCGATGCCTACCTGACCATCGTCGCGGCCACCAACTTCAAGCAGCGTATCCGCAAGACGCTCGAATACTTCCACGCCGACAAGCTGAACTACGCGGTGACCGGCACGCCGAACCGGCTGGAGTACGACCAGGGCTTCTTCGTCAAGAACGGCGACGGCGCGGCCGACGTCAAGCCGATCGCGCACCTGTACAAGAGCCAGGTCTACGGCATGGCGCGGTTCCTCGGCCTGCCCGAGCGCGTGACCTCGGCCACGCCGACCACCGATACCTATTCGCTGGCGCAGGGACAGGACGAGTTCTACTTCGCGCTTCCGTACGCGCAGATGGACCTGGCGCTGTGGGCGCTGAACCACGACAGGCCCGTCGGGGAACTTGCCGCCGCGCTGGGCGTGACCCAGGCGCAGGCGCAGGCCGTCCACGACGACATCCGCGCCAAGCGCCGCACCACCGCCTACCTGCACCGGCCGCCGGTGCTGGTCGAGCCGGTGCCGGAACCGCACCGGCACTGACACATGGATCCGCAGCCGGCCTACACCGTCCATGAAGCCGATCTCGAACGCGATCGCGAGCTGATCGTCGGCCTGTGGCGCGGCAACCTGGGTGAGGATGCGCGCATGGCGCGCAAGTACGACTGGTTCTACCGCCAGTGCCCGTACGGCGCGCCGCTGACGCTGTTGCTGCGGCACGAGGCCAGCGGCGAGTGGGTCGGCGTTGCCAGCGCGGGGCCAAGGCAGATGGTATTCGGCGGTCGTCGCGTGTCGGCGGGCGTGCTGGTGGACCTCGCCGTGCTGCCCGCACACCGGTCGCTGGGGCCGGCGCTGACATTGCAGACGGCACTGATGGAGGCCGGCGCGAAGCGCTTCGACCTGCTCTACGGTTTTCCCAATCCGAAGGCCGCCGCCGTGTTCAGGCGCGTCGGCTACGCGCCACTCGGCGAGCTGTCGCGGCACGCGCGCGTGCTGCGCCATGGCGACCACGCGCATCGCCTCCGGGTACCGGCACTGCTGGCTGCGCCTGCGGGCTGGGCGCTGGATGCCATCGACCGCCTGCGCCTGCGCGCGCGTGGCAACCGACTGCAGGGGCAATGGCAGGTGCGAGCGGACGAGAGCCTGGCCGCGCTTTGGTCATCCCCCGGCGCCGGCGACGGGCCAGTTGCGGCACGCGACCTGGATTTCCTGCGCTGGCGCTTCGATCAGTCGCCGCTGGCTGGAACGCGCTACCTCGTCGTGCGTGACCGCGACGGCGGGTTGCATGCCTGGTTTGCCTGCGAGACGCGCGAACATGGCCTGCACGTGCTCGACTTCCGGTCGCGGCGCGGAGCAGACGGGCCGTCGCGGACGGCGGTTGCAATCCTGCTGCGCAGCGCACGCGCGGATGGCCATGCTTCGGTTTCGGTCGAGTTGAGCGCGGCCGCGGCCACCGGCGCCTGGCCTGCGCTGGGCTTCCTTGCGCGCGAGGCGCGCCCGGTGTTCGGGCGATGGTCCGGCACGCAGGAGGAGGCGCTCGAGATGCGGCTGTGGCTGACCTCGGCCGACGAGGACGAATAGCCGCCAGGGCGATCAGCGGCAGTTCGGCCGAACAGCCGGCGATGGATGAGGGAAGCCGGCGAGCGCCGGAAGGGATAACGCGCGAAGAACCCGGGGCGCTCCACCCCGACACCATTTCTGCAAGCTTCGTCATTCAGCTTTACGAAGGCTGAGTTCTGGCTGGGAAATCGGAGCAACTGGTCGCAAATCGACGTATTTGGGCGCTTGTCGCCGGAAATCGGCCTATAGTTCGCGCTTAAGCCTTGTGTCATGGCCTAGGGAGGGTGCCTGGAGCGGCAGTAATCGTTGTTGCCGCCCGTGTCCACGCAGGGCAAGAGGAACTCGTCTTGCACCCACCCACCGACCTCCCCCCGCGTACGTCCCGCCGGAATTCCCGGCGTCTGCTGCCGTTGGCCTCGGCCATTTTCGCTGCCGGATTGATTGGCGGCATCATGATCATGGTCGATGCATCCGGCAGTGCCGGATTTCCAGCTGGAGATGCGCCCCGCACTTGGCATGCACAGCCCGCTGACCTGGCGACCCAATCCCAGCTGACGGCAGCCGTCGGCTCCAGTGTGTCGTCAACCGTATCCCCGGCGACCGGTCAGGTTCGGGCAAGCACGCCCATGCGCCAGGCGGGGCAGCCCCTGTCGACGGCGCGGGTGCAAGCTCCCGAAGAACCCGTACCCGGCACGCGACGCCTGTCCGGGTTGTCGTGGCTGCGCTCGCTGGTTGCGATGCACGACCGCGAACCCGCGGTGAAGGCGGGCGATACCAGTCGCAGCGCGCGCACGTTCAACGTCCGTCCCATTGCTTCGGCCGATACACCCGCGCATGTCGATACCGGCGCGCCCGGTGCCAACCGGCCTGATGTCTCCTTCCAGGCGCCGGGCACCTCCGGCATGTCCAGGCCGAGCCGCGTTGGCTTGGACCCCAACCTGACATATGTCGACATGCGTTCGCAGGCCTACACGAGCTTCAAGTCCTGGGTGGACAATGCCGTCAACGGCAACCGCGGCTACGGGTTTGCGGCGAGCGAAGCCGCGATCATGTTCCAGCTTACCGCCAACCAGAATTACTGCACGTTGGCAGTCACCATGGTCGAAGAACAGGTCGCCGGTGCAGAGGCGGCCATCGCGGGCGGCGGCAGGCCGGACGTGGCGGGGGATTCGTATCTCGAAGTCGGCCCGATGATCGCCGACCTGTCGTTGACCCTGCACGTGTGCGGTGCCCGGGTGGCCTCGGCACAGCGCACACGCTGGTCGGCATATGCCGAGCAGGCGATATGGAACGTCTGGCACCCCAGCGATGCAACCTGGGGCGGACGCAGCTTCCCCTGGTCGGGCTGGTCGACCAGTAATCCCGGCAACAACTACTACTACAGCTTCGTCGAGGCCACGATGTACTGGGCACTGGCCAGCGGCAACAGCACCTGGATGAACCTGCTGCGCAACGACAAGCTGCCTGCCCTGCAGGCCTACTTCGCCAAGCTGCCCGGCGGGGGCAGCCTTGAAGGTACCGGCTACGGCACGTCCCACATGCGCCTGTTCTCGCTGTACCAGACCTGGCGCGACGCCACCGGCGTCGACCTGGGCAATGCCAACTCCCACGCCACCGACAGCATCCATTACTGGATCCACGCCACCGTCCCCACCCTCGACTACTTCGCCCCGCTGGGCGACCAGGCGCGCGTTTCCGTCCCCGAGCTCTACGACTACCACCGCCGCCTGATGCTCGAAGCGCGCTATATCACCAACGACACCCTCGCCCGGGAACACGCTTCATGGTGGCTGAACAACATCTCCGTCCAGCGCATGAACAACGGCTTCAACCGACGCTATGACCTGCTGCCTGCCGGCAACGGCGGCACGCCTCCCGCCGAACTGCTGTACCACGCCAAGGGCACCGGCAACCTGTTTGCACGCACCGACTGGTCCAAAACCGCCATGTGGGTGGCCTTCAGCGCTGGCGCCTACAACGAGAGCCATGCCCACCAGGACCAGGGTGGCTTCACCCTGTTCGCCAACGACTGGCTGGCCGTAACCGAGAACATCTGGAGCCACAGCGGCATCCAGCAGGGCACCGAAACCCACAACGTGGTCCGTTTCGAAAACGGTGGTCGGGTCATCGGCCAGTGCGCGCCGAGCACCTCATCGATGACTGTCACCCCCGGTAGCAACGGCGCATTCTCGGCGACGGCCAACCTCACCCCAGCCTATTGCGGCAACGCCGCCGTGCGAAGCTGGCAGCGCAAGCTCGACTTCGCACAGCGCAAGCTCACCGTCAGTGACACCTTCAGCCTCGGCACCGGTACCACTGCCACGTTCCAGGTCAATGTTCCCGTCCAGCCCACCGTCAATGGCCGCGAGGCTAGCGCCGGAAGGCTCCACCTGCGCGTGCTGCAGCCTGCCAATGCAACCTTGAACGTTCGAAGCTGGAACAGTATCGACTCCGGTGAGTACGGCAAGGGCTGGCGCATCGACGTCAGTGGCGGCAGCACCGGATACGTTGTCGAGCTTTACGAGAACTGAGGCAACCGCGGGAAACCAGCCCGCTTCCGGTGATTGCAAGACAAGCTTGCCCGCGGCCAGTCTGCGCAGGCGGGTTTGTATCCCCCGGCGAAGCCGGGGGCCTTGGAAGTGCGAGCCCGCTCAAGGCGGCTGACGGGGGGCGCTGCCCGTACCGCCGCTCAGGCGGCTTCGGTGCCCCGAACCGGCCTCAGCGGTTGCGATAGGTCACGGTCAGGAGCCAGATGTTCTGGCGGCTGTCGCCGGACGGCCCATCCATGTCGCGCCGGTAGTGGACGTAGTCGAGGGCAGTGCTCCAGTGGCGCGACCACGTCTTGTCCACGCTGAGTCCATAGCGCTTGTCTTCCGTGCGCAGGTCGGGGTTGCGGAAGTCCGAGCGCGCAACGTCGACGAAGGTGCCCACGTCCCAGGTCGGTGCCAAACGGTAGGACAGCAGCATTACCGCGCCGCGCCGGTTCTCGTCGGAGGCGTCGATGTCGAGGAAGTCGACGTCCCGGTAGTAGGGTGCGAGCGTCAACCGGATTCGGTCGTTGCGGTAGGTCCAGCCGAGATCGATCCGTTCCTCCTCGTAGATCGACGAGTTGACCGTGCTGGATATCGTGGACAGCCTGTCCGGCACGCTGGAGGCGTTGGTGATGCCTGCGATCGCCGAATCCGTGGAGTCCGTCAACTGGCGGGCGGCGCCGAGCGACAGGACGCTGCGCGCGCTGACGGCCCATTCGATGCGGGCACGAAGCAGTGGATAGGACCCGGAGCTGCCGTCGGCGTAGTCCACCCACGAATTGCCTGCATCAAGGCCGAAGCCGAGACGGGTGAGTTGCTTCTGGTAGCTCAGGTAGCCGTCATAGCGGTGATGGTCGCGGGCGGTGATGTCGTGCGTGTAGTCGACGTCCTGGCCGCGCAGGTTCAGCGACAGGCTGCTTGTCGAATCGAGGTCCCGGACGGCGTGCAGCGCGGCGCTGAGCCGCTGCGATTCGAGTTGGTCACCATTCTCGGCCCGGCTGTCGATCCAGCGCAGCTCGAGCAGACTGCGAGTCGCCTGGCCCCAGTCGAACTGGAGGTTCGGTCCCAGCGACAGCACGTTCACCCGCTGGCGGTTGTCGGCCGTGTCGGGCACGAACCGGTCGATCGGCCGCATTTCCAGGCTGTCCTCGACTGTGAAACTGAAGGTTTCCGGGACGATGAACCAGTTCAACCGGCCGGACAGGCTGGCCTCGAATGCGTTGGACGGCTGGGGGCCATCCACGTAGTTCCAGTACTCGAAGCGGCCGCTGAAATTGGCCTGGACGGCCGACGTCTCCTCCGTCACCACGAATCCGAATCCGGCTCGCAGCGCGCTCGAGTCCGCGGGATCGGTCGACGACATCAGCACGTTGTCGTTGCGTTCGAGGCCAAGATCGACCTGGTAGTCGACGCGGGCGGCATCCGCATGGAACGGCGCCGCGACGAGCATGGCCGCGAACAACAGGGAAGGGCTGGTCCTGTGGGTTTTCATGGTGGCGCCTGTGTCCTGCGGAGCCGGTCAATAGATGTTGTTGAACACGACGCCGGCGAGCTTGTCGGGATCGAAGTTCGCGGCGGCGTCGTCGATGCGGTCGACCGTGGTTTGCCCGTAGCCGGCAACCACGACGATCAGGTCGGCGAGGTCGGACAGGATCCTGGCGTCGGGCGAGTCCAGCGTCGGCGGGCTGTCCAGGATCAGGTAGCGGTTGGACTGGGTACCCCGCAGCGAATCGATCATCATGCGCATGCGGCTGGAGCTGAAGTACTCTCCCGTGGTTTCGCGCGGCGTGCCGCTCGGGACCAGGTGAAGCCGTGGCAACCCGGTGTGGTACTGGATGGCGGCAAGGTCGGTGACGCTTCCATCGAGATAGTCCATCATCCCGCCGCTGTCGACATCGACGCCGAGCGCCGTGTGCTGCGTCGGATGCAATGGATCGCAGTCGACCAGGAGCGCGGTCTTGCTGTCGTCGAACGCGAACGCCGCCGCGAGGTTGCGCGCAACGAAGCTGCCACCGCAGCCCGGCTGTACCGGTGCGACCAGGGTGATGAAATCACGGTCCTGGCCGAGCGCCAGCAGCTTGGTGCGCAGGCCGCGGAAGGCATCGGCCTGGCTGCGCACGGAATCGTTGCGATGGATCAGCTTGCGATCCTCGAGCGCACGCGGCGACAGCGGCTTCAGGTCCGAGCCGGTGCGGGTGATGGAACGTGAGCTGGCTTCGCCCTCGACCCGGGGGTCCAGCGCATCACGGTGTGCATTCACGATCTGCTCCATGGGTCTTGTGGCTCCGGTTTCGGCTCAGCCGTGGGACATCTTCTGGACATAGGTCAGCAGGTACAGCAGCACAACGGCCGCCACCAATACAGATCCGATGCTGATGTCGAAGTACTGCTTGCGGCGTTCCCGCGGGGATGGATAGGCAGGAATCGTCGCCAGCAACGGATAGCGGCTTTTCGATTCGACCAGCTGCGGACTGCGCACCCGTGGATCGAAGCGCACCAGCAGCCAAAGCAGGCCGATCGGCACCGCGACCGCGAGCAACAGGCCAGCGACTGCGATGTGCATGAAGCGCAGGCCGGTGGGTCGCAGCGGTATCGTCGGCGGATCCTGGACGCGCAGGGTCAGGCCGCGCTTCTCCTGGTCAAGCCCCATCGAGACGCGGGCATTCTCGCGGCGGCGCAACATGTCCTGGTAGATCTCGCGATTGACGTCGTAATCGCGGTTCAGTTCCGCGAGCGCGCCTTCCGAGGCGGCGATGCCGCGGCTGCGAGCCATCTCGTCGTCGAGCATGCTCTCGGCGGCGCCCATTCGCGAGCGCGTGGCCGCGATATCGCGCTGCGCCTGCGAGAGTTGGCTGCGCAACTCCTGGTACAGCGGGTTGAGCCGCGAGTACTCGTTGTCGGTGGGCGACGGGCCGGCAGCGGCGTGATCGCGCTCCTGGTCCAGCTGCCGCTGGACGTCCTCCATCTGGTGCCGGACGCGAACGACGTCCGGGTGGCGGTCGGTGAAATTCAGCAGCAGTCGGTCGAGCTCGGCCTGCAGCTCGATCAGGCGGGCGCGGTGGAGGGTTTCCCGTGTCTGCACCGTGGTGACCGCGGATTCTCCGGACAGCTGTGCGGTGATCGAGGCTGCGCGTGACTGCTGTTCGAGCAGGGACATGCGCGCCTGTTCGACCTGCGTGCGCAGGGCCGAGATCCGCGCATTGACATCGGTTGCGCTGCCCGGCTGCGCGTCTGCGTTGCGAGCACGGTATTCCTGCAGGTTGTCCTCGGCATCGGTGAGCTTCTGGTGGTACGCCTGCACCTGCTTGTCGATGAACTCGTACGCTTCGCGGCTTTCCCGCTCCTTGGTGGCCAGGGTTTCCCTGATGAACAGCGAACTCATGGCCTTGGTGACTTCATAGGCGCGTTCGGGGTGGACGTCGCGATAGGAGATCTGGACGATGTCCGCGCGCGGGCTGGTGACGAGCGTGCGGCCCCTGATCTCCTCCATCAGGCGGTCCTTCTGCACCGGGCTGAGGCTTCCGTCCTCTTCCCAGCCGCCGATGTCGATGATCTCCGTCAGGACCTTGCGGCTGTACACGATCTGGCGGGCCATGCCGACCCGATCGGTCACGCCGGTCGGGACCGCGCGGCCCTCGAGCAGCGGCCTGATGATGTCGCTGTCCTGTGCGAGGATCGTCACCGAGACCTCGTAGTGCCTGGCGACCACGAACATCCCCACCACGAACGTCAACGCCGCGATCGTGGCGAAGATGAGCGCGAGCATGACGATGCGCCGGCGCCCTTCCTTGAGGAGGAGCCTGGCATATTCGACCGGAAGGATCTGTTGGGCTGCGGTCCCGAAGCTGGTCGGTCGCTGGGGAACGGGAAGGGTGGTCGGCTGCATCAGAACGCACGCTCCGGCACGGTGATGATGTCGCCTGGTGCGACCGGGAAGTTGGTCGACAGGTCACCATCGTTGATGATCTTGTCCAGGCGGATGGCGTAGCTGGTGGTTCCGCCGTCGCTCCTGCGATACAGGCTGGAGCGGTCCGGCGCCGCGAACTCGTTGACGCCACCCGCGGCCAGTACCGCGTCGAGCACGGTCATGCCCTGCCGGTACGGGATCGAGACCGGCTGGCGCACGGCTCCGGTCACCCGGACCCGCGAGAGGTACTCGTGGCTGCGCAGTTCGGTGAGGATGACCGCGACCTGCGGATCGCGGACGTACGCGCCGAGTTTCTTCTGGATGTCGGTCGCGACCTGGGCCGGGGTGAGTCCGCCGGCCATCACGTCGCCGACCAGCGGTACCGAGATCTTGCCGTCGGGGCGGACAGGAACCGTGATGCCGAGTTCGGGATTGCGCCAGACCGACACCTGCACCTGGTCGTCGACGCCGATGTGATAGTCGTCGACCGAAGCCTGCACCGGATCCGGCGGGGGTATGGACGAGCCTCCGCTGCTGGCGCATGCGGCCAGCAGGGACGTCAACAGGATGGTCATCAGACCGGCAAGAATGCGCATCGGTGGTACCCCTTTGGTTGCAATTACCATCAACGTGATTGCGCGCTGCAACAGGCCAGAAACCGGGGCACCGGGGGGACGTGGGGTGCGGATTCAGTCCTTGTAGAAATCCCGGTACCACTCCACGAACCGCGCCACGCCGGTCTCGATGGGAGTGGACGGCGAATAGCCGGTATCGCGCTGCAGGGCGTCCACGTCGGCGTAGGTGTCCGGCACGTCGCCGGGCTGCAGCGGCAGCAGGCGCCTGTCGGCCTTGCGGCCCAGGCACTCCTCGAGCACTTCGATGTAGCGCAGCAGCTCCACCGGCCGGTTGTTGCCGATGTTGTAGACGCGGTACGGCGCACTGGAGGTGGCGGGGGACGGGGCCAGCGGGTCGTAGTCGGGGTCCGGGCCCGGCACGCGGTCCAGGGTGCGGATCACGCCCTCGACGATGTCGTCGACGTAGGTGAAGTCGCGGGTGTGGTGGCCGTGGTTGAACACGTCGATCGGCTTGCCGGCCAGGATGTTGCGCGTGAACAGGAACAGCGCCATGTCCGGCCGGCCCCAGGGCCCGTAGACGGTGAAGAAGCGCAGGCCGGTGGTCGGCAGGTCGAACAGGTGGCTGTAGGTGTGCGCCATCAGTTCGTTGGCCTTCTTGGTCGCCGCGTACATGCTCACCGGGTGGTCGACGCTGTCCTCGACCGCGAACGGCAGCTTGCGGTTGTTGCCGTAGACCGAGCTCGACGAGGCGTAGACCAGGTGCTCGACGCCGTTGTGGCGGCAGGCCTCGAGGATGTTCATGAAGCCGACGATGTTGGCGTCGATGTAGGCGTGCGGGTTCTCGAGCGAGTAGCGTACGCCGGCCTGGGCGGCGAGGTTGACCACCCGCTGCGGCTTGAAGTCGGCGAAGGCCGCGTCGAGCGCGGCGCGGTCCTCGAGCGCCGCGCGCCGGAAGGAGAAGCCCTGCAGCGGCGTCAGGCGCGCAAGCCGGGCTTCCTTCAGTCGCGGGTCGTAGTAGTCGTTGAGGTTGTCGTAGCCCAGGACTTCGTCACCGCGCGCCAGCAGGCGCTCGCTGAGTTTCGAGCCGATGAAGCCGGCGGCGCCGGTGACGAGGATGCGCATGGCGGTGTCTTGGGTTGGCGGATTGGAGGCAAGGATAAACGGTGATCGGAGGTCCGCGTTCCGATCCCCGGTTCCCGGCTACAGGCAGCCGTCGACATTCGCCCGCGGCAGCGCGCGCTTGACGTCGAACAGCACCGCGCCGGGCTTGGCGAACGCGCGCACGCCGTCGGCGCCCAGTTCGACGAAGCGATCATGGGCCACTGCCAGCACCACCGCGTCGTAGCGACCCGGCTCGGGCTTGTCGACCAGCGCCAGCCCGTACTCGGCTTGCGCGTGCGCGGGCGCCACCCAGGGATCGTGCACGTCGATCTCGGTGTTGTAGCTCTTCAGCTCGCGGATGATGTCCACCACGCGGGTGTTGCGCAGGTCCGGGCAGTTCTCCTTGAACGCAAGCCCCAGCACCAGCACCTTGGCACCAGCCGTCTGGAAACCGCGCTGCTGCATCAGCTTGACCACCCGCTCGGCAACGTGGCCGCCCATGGAGTCGTTGATCCGGCGCCCGGCCAGGATCACGTCCGGGTGGTAGCCGATCTGCTGCGCCTTGTGGGTCAGGTAGTAGGGGTCCACGCCGATGCAGTGGCCGCCGACCAGGCCGGGGCGGAACGGCAGGAAGTTCCACTTGGTTCCGGCCGCTTCCAGCACCTCGTGGGTATCGATGTCCATGCGGTGGAAGATCAGCGACAGCTCGTTGATCAGGGCGATGTTGAGGTCGCGCTGGGTGTTCTCGATGACCTTGGCCGCTTCGGCCACGCGGATGCTGGAGGTCTTGTGGGTGCCGGCGGTGATGATGCTGGCGTAGAGCGCGTCGATGAAGTCGGCCGCTTCCGGCGTCGAGCCGGAGGTGACCTTGAGGATGGTCTCCAGCCGGTGCTCGCGGTCGCCGGGATTGATCCGTTCGGGGCTGTAGCCGGCGAAGAAGTCCTCGTTGAACACCAGGCCCGACTCGGCCTCGAGGATCGGCACGCAGACCTCCTCGGTGGCGCCGGGGTAGACGGTCGACTCGTAGATCGCCACGCCACCGCGGGCGATCGCACGGCCGACGGTGCGGCTGGCCGATTCCAGCGGGCGCAGGTCCGGGCGCTTGTAATCGTCGATCGGCGTGGGCACGGTGACGATGAACACGTTGCAGCCGGCCAGCGCCTGCGGGTCGCTGGCGAACTCGAGCTTGCCGGCGGCCTTCAGTTCGTCGGCCGAGAGCTCCAGCGTGTGGTCATGGTGCTCGTGCAATTGGGCAATGCGCTGCGCGTCGATGTCGAAGCCGACCGTGGGATAGCGGCGTCCGAAGGCGGCTGCCAGCGGCAACCCCACGTAGCCAAGCCCGATCACGGCGATGCGGATGTCGTCTTGTGCGGGGAGCGCCGCGGTCATGTCGATTGAGTCATGTGCAAGGCCCAGGGGGCGAGGGCGGACAGTCTATCGGACCGGTCGCCGACGCGATTGCGGGGAGGTGGACGGCTGGACAAACGCAGCCGGCGGTTGCACGAGGCCACATCGTTGGTGTTTCCGCACCGGCTTGCCGGATCCGCGTGCTTATCGCGTTGGCAGGTGTTGGAGATCACGACTGGGGCGACGAAAGATGCGGATCCTGGTGTGCGGCGGCGCCGGCTACATCGGCAGCCACACCTGCACGGTGCTGGCCGGGCGCGGCCATGACCTGCTGGTCGCCGACAGCTTCGTCAACAGTTCGCCGCGCGCGCTGGAGCGGCTGCGCCGGCTCGTCGATGCCCCGATGCGCTTCCGGCAGGCCGACCTGCGCGTGCGGGCGGAGGTTGAGGCGCTGTTCGAGGGGCAGCGCTTCGACGCGGTCGTGCATTTCGCCGCGCTCAAGGCCGTGGGGGAATCGTGCGAACGGCCGCTGGACTACTTCGACAACAACATCTCCGGCACCATCCACCTGTTGCAGGCGATGCGGGCGGCCGGGGTGAACCGGCTGGTGTTCAGCTCGTCGGCCACGGTCTACGGCGACCCGGACAGCGTGCCCGTGCGCGAGGACGCCGCGCTGCGCATCACCAATCCCTACGGCCGCACCAAGCTGGTCATGGAGCAGCTGATCGGCGACCTGTGCGTGTCCGCCCCCTCGTTCCACGCGGCCAACCTGCGCTACTTCAACCCGGTCGGTGCGCATCCGTCCGGCCTGATCGGCGAGGACCCGGGCGGGGAGCCGAACAACCTGATGCCCTACGTCAGCCAAGTGGCCGTCGGGCGACGCAAGCAGCTGCGGATCTTCGGTGGCGACTGGCCGACGGTCGACGGCACTGGCGTACGCGACTACATCCATGTGATGGACCTGGCGCGGGCGCATGCCGACGCGATCGATTACCTGGCGCGTGAGGGCCGCGGCCTGACGGTGAACCTCGGAACCGGGCGGGGCGTGAGCGTGCTGGAGCTGGTGCGCGCGTTCGCCAAGGCTTCGGGACGCGAGATCCCGTACGAAATCGTGGCTCGGCGCGCCGGAGACGTCGCCGAGGTCTATGCCGACCCCTCGCTCGCGAACGAACTGCTTGGCTGGCGCGCGGAGTTGGGCATCGACGCGATGTGCCGGGATGCGTGGCGCTGGCAGTCGATGAATCCGGAGGGCTATGTCACCGGGGCCGCGGCGCCCGGCGAGCGATTCCACGCATCCCCTGAAGCGGTGCTCTCCGAGACGTAGGTCGGGGTTACACCCCCGACACCCGCAGATCAACAGGAGAAGCGGTGTACGCCCCGGGCACGCAAGCCACGCGCCGGGGGCGTAGCCCCGACCTACGCGAGAAACGCCGCGACGGCTTCCGGCGCGCGTATCCAGGCGAAATGGTCGGCCTTCGCACCGAGTGTTGCCGCATCCATCGTGATCCGCTCCACCGGCGAGCGCGGCAGCTTGGACAGCAGGAAGCGCAGCGAGGATTCGGGGGCCAGCCAGTCGTCGCGCATGACGGCGGCGCGGACCGGGATTTCGATCGAATCCATCGCGGCCTCCAGGTCCGTGCCGATGCCGGTTGCGGCGTAGCGCCCGCTCAGCGCTGTACGCGACCAGTCGCGGATCAGCCCGCGCGCCTCGTTGCCGCCAAAACCGATGCGGCGGCCGGGCAGGGCGCCGCAGGCGTCGGCCAGCCAGGGCAGGAAGCGGTAGACCAGCGGCAGCCACCAGCGCGTGCGCGGCGGGAACGCGCGCCAGTACGGTGCGCCGCTGGCGACCAGCCATACTGCGCTTGCCGCCTGTGGATCGAGTGCGAGGCGGCAGCAGGCCAGCTGTCCGCCGAGGCTGTGGCCGCCGATGACACGCGGCAGGTCGGGCAACAGGCCGTCGATTGCGCGCTCGCTCGCCGGCAGGTCGGCGGTGAGGAGTTCGCGGTAGCCCCAGTCGTGGTCGCGGTCCGGACGCAGCGCGCTGGAGCCGTTGCCGCGCCATTCGTGCACGAACACCGCCACGCCGCGCGCGGCCAGCGCGTCGGCGAAGGGCAGGTAGTGCCGGGCCGCGACGCCCAGCGCCGGCAGCCAGAACAGGCTGCGATCGGCGCGTTCGGGGACGCGGGCGAGCAGGGTGTAACGGTGTCCGTCGGCCGCGGCAAGCGGGATTTCGTGTGCCTGGACTCCACCCGTCTCCGCCGTGCCCATCACCGCCGCACCCATCACGGGCGTCGCGCGCCGAAATGATCCAGGACCAGCACGTCCCCGCACCCTGGCGCGTAGCCGCGTACGAGTGCGTCGTGCACGTAGCCGATGGCCGCGGCGCAGGCGTCCACGGGCGTGCGGCCGAGGCAGAGGTTCGCCGCGATCGCAGATGCCAGCGTGCAGCCTGTGCCATGGCCGTCGACGTCCATGCGCGCCTGCTGCCAGCGCGTGCTGGTGGCATCGTCGGCGTAGCGGTCGGTGACCTTGTCGCCTTCGTGCAGGTGGCCGCCCTTGAGCAGCACCGATCCGGCGCCCAGCGCGCGCAACGAGAGGACGGCTTCGTCTGCGGCCGCGCCGTCGGCGATGGCGTGCCCGAGCAGGAGCTCGGCCTCGGGGGTGTTAGGCGTGAGCACCGTCGCCAGCGGCAGTAGCCGCGTGCGCAGGGCGTCGAGCGCATCGGCTTCGAGCAGGCGGGCGCCGGAGGTGGCCACCATCACCGGGTCGACCACCACGTGCGGTGGCCGGTATGCCTCCAGCGCATCGGCGACGGCATGGATTACCTCCGCCGACGCCAGCATCCCCAGCTTCACCGCGCCGATGTCGAAGTCCTCGAAGCAGGCGTCGACCTGCGCGCGCAGGAATGCCACCGGCGGCACGTGCACCGCCGTGACCCCGCGCGTGTGCTGTGCAGTCAGGGCGGCGATCGCCGACAGGCCGTGCACGCCGTGCGCGGCGAAGGTCTTCAGGTCGGCCTGGATGCCGGCGCCGCCGCCGGAATCGGAGCCGGCGATGGTCAGCGCGCTGATGGGTCTGGACATGGGTGGAGGACTCGTTCCGTTGCGTGCGCGGCGGCGGTGCCGCCTCCGGGAAAGACTTTACATGCGCCGGATCGGCTGCAGTATCATATCGCCATCATGATGCTTAAGACATCAATAAGCATGTTTAAAGACCGGGTGAGTCGGCAGTGATCACGGCGGCACAGATGCGGGCGGCACGGGCCCTGCTCGGAATCGACCAGCGCACCCTGGCGCAGCTGGCGGGCGTGTCGCTGCCGACGATCCAGCGCATGGAAGCGAGCACCGGAAACGTGCGCGGCATCATTGATTCGCTGAGCAAGGTGATCGCGGCGATCGAAGTGGCCGGCGTCGAGCTGATCGGCGAGAACAGCGCCAGCCCCGCGGGCGGCCGCGGCGTGCGCCTGAAGGCGGGGGACGACGCGTGATCGCTGCCGTGGAGGCCTGGCGCGCGGGGCTGATGCGGCGCGGCAACCTGCTGCCGAACATCATCGCCGGTGTGATCGTCGGCGTGGTCGCGCTGCCGCTGGCGATGGCGTTCGCGATCGCGTCGGGGGTCAAGCCGGAGCAGGGGTTGTACACGGCGATCATCGCCGGCGTTGCGGTGTCGCTGTTCGGAGGTTCGCGGGTGCAGGTCGCCGGACCCACCGGCGCGTTCATCGTGATCCTGGCCGGGGTGGTGGCGCAGTTCGGTGTCAGCGGCCTGCTGCTGGCCACGCTGATGGCCGGCGTCATCCTGGTGGTGATGGGGCTGGCGCGGCTGGGCGCGGTGATCCGCTTCATCCCGGATCCGGTCATCGTCGGGTTCACCGCCGGCATCGCGGTGATCATCTGGATCGGCCAGTGGGAATACTTCTTCGGCCTGCCGGCGCCCGGCGAGGGACCGTTCTACCTCAAGACCTGGCACCTGCTGCAATCGCTGCCGCAGCTGCATCCGGCGACCGCGCTGCTCGCGCTCGGCAGCCTTGCGCTGGCGCTGTTCGGCCCGCGCATCCCCGGCCTGGCGCGCGTGCCCGGGCCGCTGCTGGCGATGCTTGCGGCCACCGCCGTGGTCGTGATGTTCGACCTGCGCGGCGTGGCCACGATCGAGTCCACCTTCGGCGAGATCCCGCGTGGATTGCCGAAGCTGGAGCTGCCGGAGATGGGCTTCGACCGGATGTTGCTGCTGCTGCCGTCGGCATTCACCATCGCCATGCTCGGGGCGATCGAATCGCTGCTGTCGGCTGTGGTGGCCGACGGCATGGCCGGCACCAGGCACGACTCCAACCAGGAGCTGATCGGGCAGGGCGTGGCCAACATCGTCTCGCCTCTGTTCGGCGGCATCGCCGCCACCGGCGCCATCGCCCGCACGGCCACCAACATCCGCAACGGCGGCACGATGCCGCTGGCCGGCGTGGTGCACGCGCTAACGCTGCTGCTGATCCTGCTGGTGTTGGCGCCGTACGCGGGCCAGGTGCCGCTGTGTGCGCTGGCGGCGATCCTGTTCGTGGTGGCGTGGAACATGAGCGAGGCACGGCGCTTCCTGCGGCTTGTGCGCAAGGCGCCGCGCGCGGACGTGGCGATCCTGCTGATCACTTTCGCGCTGACCATCCTCACCGACCTGGTGGTGGCGGTGAACATCGGCGTGATCCTGGCCATGTTCCAGTTCATGCGCCGGATGAGCGCGTCGGTGGAAGTGGTGGAGCACGGCCAGGCGAGCCTGCGCGAGGAGCTGGCCGAAGCCGGGCTGGAGGTGCTGCCGCAGGACGTGGTGGTGTACTCGATCGAGGGGCCGTTCTTCTTCGGCTCGGTCGACTCGCTCGAACGCGCGCTGTCGTGGACGCGAAAACCGCCGCGACACGTGGTGCTGCGACTGGAGCGGGTGCCCTTCATCGACGCCACCGGCCTGAAGCGGCTGGAATCGACCATCGACAACCTGCGCAAGCGTGGCATCGCGGTGCTGCCGACCGGCGCCAACCTGCGCGTGCTGCGCAAGCTGGTGCGCGCCGAGATCGCGGGTCGCGATGACCCGGGCAGCTACTTCAAGGACCTGTCCGCGGCGCTGCAGTACATCGAGTCCCGGCGCGCCGACCCCTGAGCCGCCGCGCGCCTGTCGCCTACAGCACTTCCGACGCGTAGTCCGCCAGCCGCGACCGCTCGCCGCGCCGCAGCGTGATATGCGCGCTGTGCGCCCAGTTCTTGAAGCGGTCCACGGCATAGGTCAGGCCTGACGTGGTCTCGGTGAGGTAGGGCGTGTCGATCTGCTCGACGTTGCCCAGGCACACGATCTTGGTGCCCGGGCCGGCGCGGGTGATCAGCGTCTTCATCTGCTTGGGCGTCAGGTTTTGCGCCTCGTCGAGGATCATCCAGCGGCTCAGGAACGTGCGC
>DATCYC010000301.1:0-4651 GCA_036570525.1 Luteimonas sp. | reverse complement strand
TGCTGACCGGTGCGGCCATCGCCTTCGGCCACGGCCTCGCACTTGCCGCGCTTTCGCGCCAGGCGCGGCGTCGCATGGCCGTGCTGGCGCTGGCTGCGATTCTGGCCGGGACGCTGCTGTTTTCCGGTGGGCTGGTCGTTGCGCACTTCACCGGCGCCGCGGCGCGCACGGCGCCGTTCGGCGGCTCGCTGCTGATCGTGGCGTGGCTGGCCTGGGCCGTCGACGCCCTGCGGAAATAGCCCGATGCCACGATACAGGCGCGGCTTCGACACGCAGGAGGCATTCGCGCACCTGGCCCGGCGCGATCGCAAGCTCGGCAAGTGGATGAAGCGGATCGGCCCGATCGACGCGGACGCGCGCTGGCGCAGGTCGTTCGACCCGGTCGATGCGCTCGCCCGCGCGATCCTCTACCAGCAGCTCAGCGGCAAGGCGGCCGCGACCATCGTCGGCCGCGTCGAGCAGGCCATCGGCAGCGAACGCTTCCACAGCGACACGCTCGGCCGCGTCGACGACGCCGGCCTGCGCGCCTGCGGCGTATCGGGCAACAAGACGCTTGCACTGCGCGACCTGGCCCTGCGTGAATCGCGCGGCGAGATACCCGACCTGCGGCGCATGTCCACGATGGCCGAAGACGACATCATCGCCGCGCTGGTGCCGATCCGCGGCATCGGCCGCTGGACGGTCGAGATGATGTTGATGTTCCGTCTCGGACGCGCCGACGTGCTGCCCGTGGACGACCTCGGCATCCGCAAGGGCGCCCAGGAGGTCGACCGGCTCGAGGCCATGCCCACCCCGAAGGAACTGGCCGCGCGCGGCGAAAGCTGGGGGCCCTACCGGACATACGCCAGCCTGTACCTGTGGCGCATCGCCGACACCGCAGTCAAGGCGGCGACGCCGACCAAGCGCTCGCAGGACTGACTCTTCGCATGGGCTCGCGGCAGTGGACAAGCTCGCTGCTGAAGCCGCTCCTGCAGGGTAGCGCGGGCGGCCCCCGGTCGCCCGCACCGCGCCGCCGCTCAGCCCTGCCCGAACTTGACGTCGCCGGTATGGCTGACCATCCACTGCACGCCGAAGCGGTCGGCGCAGATGCCGAATTTCTCGGCCCATTCGACCTTCTGCAGCGGCATCTCGACGCTGCCGCCGTCCGCCAGGCCGGTGAACACGCGGTCGGCTTCGTCGGCGCCGTCGGTTTCCACCGCGACGTAGGTGTTGGTGCCGACCTTGAAGTCGCCGGGCCGGGTGACGTCGGAGGCCATCAGCAGGGACGAACCGAGCGGCAGGGCGATGTGGGCGATGCGGTCCAGCATCGCGCCACCCAGTCCCATCTGCTCGCCGCCGAATTCGCGGAAGGTTATCGCGGTGACGAACTCGCCACCGAAGACGCTGCGGTAATGGTCGAAGGCCTCGCGGGCGTTGCCGTCGAAGTTGAGGTAGGGGTTGGCGTTTTTCATCGTGGTTTGCTCCTTGGGCCGTGAGGGGAGGCGCAGGATGCGCCTTCCTGGGTTACGACGGGCCGAAGGGAGGGAAATCGACAAGCGGAGGCGGTGCCGGGTCTTGTTGTTGCAGGAGCGGCTTCAGCCGCGTGCTTCTGGCGCGATGGCCCGGGCAGCGCGGTGGCCGCACGGGCGCGACTTTGCCGTGGCGAGGGATGGAGGGGTTCCGCGGGGCTTGCGACTTGCCGGCCGACGCGGTGAGATATGTCCCGAACGTACAGGGAGTCCGCGCCATGGCTACTGCCCACGATTTTTCGGCCGTCGACATCGACGGACACGACAAGCCTCTTTCGGACTACGCCGGAAAGGTGCTGCTGGTGGTCAACGTGGCTTCGCAGTGCGGTTTCACGCCGCAGTATGCGGGCCTGCAGGTGCTGTGGCGCGACTATCGCGACCGCGGCCTGGTGGTGCTGGGTTTCCCCTGCGACCAGTTCGGCCACCAGGAGCCGGGCGACGAGGCGGCGATCCGGGAATTCTGTTCGCTGACCTACGACGTGGACTTCCCCATGTTCTCCAAGGTCGACGTCAACGGCGACGGCGCGCATCCGCTGTGGAAGTGGCTGAAGAAGGAGAAGGGCGGCCTGCTCGGCATCGATGCGATCAAGTGGAACTTCAGCAAGTTCCTCATCGGCCGCGACGGGCGGGTGATCAAGCGGTATGCGCCGGCCGACAAGCCCGGATCGCTGGCAGGCGACATCGAACGGGCGCTGGGCTGAACCATGGCTGCCGCGAACGATCGCTATCGCCTGGAAATCACGTCGCACGGCTCGGGGCTGCGCGCTCATGTTGTCGGCGAATCGGATCTCGGCGTCACGCTGGCCTACTGGCGTGCAATCGCCCGGCGAGCGCGCGAATGCGCCGCGGATTCGCTGCTGCTGGTCGACGAGCTGATCGGCGAACCGTTGGGCGAGGCCGACTGGCTGACCCTGGTGGCCAGCATGCAGGGCGAAGGGCTGGAGAAACTGCGGATCGCCCACGTCAAGCCGCTGGGGCTGCAGAAGGTGGAGTTCTGCGAGATCTTCGCGCGTGATGCCGGCATCGAGGCGAAGGTGTTCGAGAACGAGTCGCTGGCCGATATCTGGCTGCAGTACGGCGAGCGGTAGGGCCGCGGCGTCCTCCTTGTGCAGGAGCGCACTCGGGCGCGACCGGGTTCGCGGGGAAAGCGGTCGCGCCCGAGTGCGCTCCTGCCGGGGTGGAGCCTGCGGCGTCAGCCGTTGGCGGGTTTGGCCAGCGCTTCCGGCGGCAACAGCGCGAGCATTTCCTGGATGAAGCCGTCGATCATCTCTTCCGAGTAGCCGCGGTGGACGTGGGCGACCTTGCCGTCCACGTCCACGATGAACATGTTCGGCAGGGAATTGACACCGTAGCTGTCGCTGATCCGGCCCTTGGGGTCGCGGATGTAGCGCAGGTCGATGTCCTTGTTGGCGCGGATCACGGCGTTGAAGTCGCGCCGGTCTTCCTTGAAATTGACCGCGATCACTTCCAGGTGGTCGCGCCCGACGATGGATTGCACCTTGCCCAGCACGGGCAGCTCGCGCCTGCACGGCCCGCACCAGGAGGCCCAGAAGGTGACGATCACGACCTTTCCGCGGTACTGGCTCACGGTGACCGGGTTGCCGTCGCGGTCGTTGCCGAGCACGTCGGGCGGGATGTCGCCGGGACGCGGCTGCGGCGGGAGGTCTCCACCGGCGCCGGCCGGTGCCACCGGCAGCACGCACAGCACGGCGGCCATGCAGGCCGCGATCAGGATCGCCTTCATTTCCCGTCCCCCTGTCGGATGGGGGGAGCATATCCGGCGGAGTGGGGCGTGCCAAATCCGGGAAGAGCTCGCGGCTGAAGCCGCTCCTACTTTTCGACGAAGGCGCGTTCGAACACGTACTGGCCGGGCACGCCGATGCGCGGGGCGGCGGTGAAGCCGCGGGCGTCGAGCAGGCTGCGGAAGTCGGCCAGCATCTGCGGGCCACCGCAGATCATGGCGCGGTCGTGTCCGGCGTCGAGCGGGTCGAGGCCGAGGTCGGCGGCGATGCGGCCGCTGTCGAGCAGGGTGGTCAGGCGCCCGCGCCGGTCGTGGCCGTCGACGGCGAAGTCTTCGCGCGAGACGGTGGGGTAGTACAGCAGCTGCTTCGAGATCTGCTCGCCGAGGAACTCGTGCCGCGGCAGTTCGTTGACGATGTAGTCGCGGTAGGCGAGGTCGCCGGCGTTGCGCACGCCGTGGCAGAGCACGACGCGCTCGAAGCGTTCGTAGGTGTCCGGGTCCTTGATGATCGCCAGCCACGGCGCCAGGCCGGTGCCGGTGCCGAGCAGGTACAGGTTGCGGCCGGCGTGCAGGTCGTGGACCAGCAGGGTGCCGGTGGGCTTGCGGCCGACCAGCACGCTGTCGCCGGGGCGGATGTCCTTCAGCCGTGAGGTCAGCGGGCCGCCCGGCACCTTGATGCTGAAGAACTCCAGTTGCTCTTCCCAGTTCGCGCTGGCGATGGAGTACGCGCGCAGCAAGGGGCGGCCGTCAACCTCCAGCCCGATCATCACGAACTGGCCGTTGTCGAAGCGGAAACCATCGTCGCGGGTGGTGGTGAAACTGAAGTAGTCGTCCGTCCAGTGACGGACATCCAGCACCATTTCGGTGCCAAATGCGGAGGCCATGCGGGGAGGGGGTGTGGACTGCGGAAGCGCGTATTTTAGCCGATGCGCCCGGGGGCCGTAGGAGCGCCCCATGGGGCGGCGCCCCTGCCGCGCGCGGGAAGGTCAGGAGCCGTCGGGGGCCTGGCCCCGACCTACAGGTCGTAGTCCACGCCGGTGATGAAGAATCGCCGGGCTCCGCCGGGCAGCTGCGCTTCGAACTCGTCGTCCACCCGCTTCTTCAGCATCGCCCGGGCGAGCGGGGAGTCGATGCTGATCCAGCCCCGTGCCGCGTCGGTCTCGTCGGGGCCGACGATGCGGTAGCGCGCGGCTTCGCCGCTGTCGGCGTCCTCCACTTCCACGTGGGCGCCGAAGAACACCGCGCCGCGGTCCGCGGGCGCTGCGTCCACCACGCGCAGCGTTTCCAGCCGCTTGCTCAGGTAGCGCACGCGACGGTCGATTTCGCCGAGCTGCTTCTTGCGGTAGGTGTACTCGGCGTTCTCGGAGCGGTCGCCCTCGGCCGCGGCGGCGGCCAGCGCCCT
>DATCYC010000300.1:0-3176 GCA_036570525.1 Luteimonas sp. | reverse complement strand
GCCGGTATCGGCGGCCGGCACCAGCAGGTCGTGCGGCAGCTGCCGGAACACGTCCGACAGCTGCTGCAGGAAGCCGGCCGTCGCCGAACTCTTGCGCCAGACCATCGCGATCCGGCGGCTCGGCGGCGGATCGCGGAAGCGGACCAGGTGGATGTTCTCCGAACGCGCCACCGGCGGCTTCACCGCCAGCGTCGGCAGCAGGGTCACGCCGACGTCGGCGGCGACCATCTGCCGCAGGGTCTCCAGGCTGGTGGCCTGGAATTCGGCCTTCTCGCTGGCGCCGGACATCTGGCACACGTCCAGCGCCTGTTCGCGCAGGCAGTGGCCGTCGGCGAGCAGCAGCAGGCGCTCGTCGGCGAGGTCCTTGAGCGACAGCGAGTCGCGCTGCGCCAGCGCGTGCATCTCCGGCACCGCGAGCACGAACGGCTCCTCGAACAGGAACTCGACGTGCAGTTGGTCGTCGTTGACCGGCAGCGCCAGCAGCGCGGCGTCGAGACGGCCTTCGTGCAGGCGCTCGAGCAGCACGTCGCTCTTTTCCTCCACCAGCAGCAGCTCCAGCTGCGGGAAGCGTGCGCGGATGCCGGGCACCACGTGCGGCAGCAGGTAGGGACCCAGGGTGGGGAAGATACCGAGCCTGACCGTGCCGGCCTCCGGATCCTGGCTGCGGCGCGCGGCTTCGCGCATCTGCTCGATATCGGCAACGACGCGTCGCGCGCGCGCGGCGACGTCGCGCCCGGCCGGGGTCAGCATCACCTTGCGCGGCGCGCGTTCGACCAGCGCCACGCCCAGTTCCTCCTCCAGCTTGCGGATCTGGGTGGACAGCGTCGGCTGGCTGACGAAGCACGCCGCCGCGGCGCGGCCGAAGTGCAGGTGCTCGGCGAGGGCGACGAAGTACTTGAGGTCACGCAGGTTCATGGGTTTCCTCCGCTTCGTGCTGCCCGTGGTTGTATCAGGCGGCTTCGGTCTCGGGCTCGGCCGCCTTCGCCGGGCTGCTGGTCCGGATCAGGTGGTCGAACGCGCTGAGCGAAGCCTTTGCGCCGTCGCCCATCGCGGCGACGATCTGCTTGTACGGCGTGGTGGTCGCGTCGCCGGCCGCGAACACGCCCGGCAGCGACGTGCGGCCGGCGTGGTCGACCTCGATCTCGCCGCGCGGCGACAGCTCCAGCGTGCCCTTGAGCCATTCGGTGTTGGGCAACAGGCCGATCTGCACGAACACGCCCTCCAGTTCGACGCGGTGGACATCGCCGCCGACGCGGTCGCGGTACGACAGCGCGTTGACCCGGCTGCCGTCGCCATGCACCTCGATGGTCTGGCCGGAGGTGATGATGTCGACATTGTCGAGGCTGCGCAGCTTGCGCTGCAGCACTTCGTCGGCGCGCAGCTTGTCGTCGAACTCGACCAGGGTGACGTGGGCGACGATGCCGGCCAGGTCGATGGCCGCCTCCACGCCCGAGTTGCCGCCGCCGATCACCGCCACGCGCTTGCCCTTGAACAGCGGGCCGTCGCAGTGCGGGCAGTAGGCCACGCCCTTGTTGCGGTAGTCGTCCTCGCCGGGCACGCCCATCTGCCGCCAGCGCGCGCCGGTGGACAGCACCACGGAGCGCGCGCGCAGCGAGGCGCCGCTTTCCAGCTTCACCGTGGTGATGCCGTCGGCGCCGGGCTCCAGCGCCGCGGCGCGCTGAAGGTTCATGATGTCGACCTCGTACTGGCGCACGTGCTGCTCCATCTGCGCGGCCAGCCTCGGGCCGTCGGTGTCCTGCACCGAGACGAAGTTCTCGATCGACATCGTGTCCAGCACCTGGCCGCCGAAGCGCTCGGCGACCACGCCGGTGCGGATGCCCTTGCGCGCGGCGTAGATCGCGGCCGCGGCGCCGGCCGGGCCGCCGCCGACCACCAGCACGTCGAACGCGTCCTTCGCGTCGATCGCTTCGGCCTCGCGCGCTGCGGCGCCGGTGTCGAGTTTCGCGACGATCTGCTCCAGGGTCATGCGGCCCTGGTCGAAGGGTTCGCCGTTGAGGAACACCGACGGCACCGACATGACCTCGCGCGCCTCGACCTCGTCCTGGAACAGCGCGCCGTCGATGGCCACGTGGTGGATGTTCGGGTTCAGCACCGCGGCCAGGTTCAGCGCCTGGACCACGTCCGGGCAGTTCTGGCACGACAGCGAGAAATAGGTTTCGAAGCGGTATTCGCCCTCGAGCGCGCGGACCTGCTCCAGCAGCTCCGGCGCGGCCTTGGACGGATGCCCGCCAACCTGCAGCAGGGCCAGCACCAGCGAGGTGAACTCGTGGCCCATCGGCAGGCCTGCGAAGCGCAGGTCGATGTCGTGGCCGGGGGAGGTGACCGCGAACGAAGGCTTGCGCTGGTCGTCGTCGCGGCGCACTTCGACGGACACCTTGTCCGACAGCGCGCGGATGTCTTCGAGCAGCGCGAGCAGTTCGCGCGACTTGTCGCCGTCGTCGACCGAGGCGACCAGCACGATCGGGCGCACCAGGCGCTCGAGGTAGGCGGCAAGTTGGGGCTTCAGGTCGTCGTCCAGCATGGTTTCGGTTCTCCGGATGCAAGGCAAGCGCGGGGCCTGCGACCCGCCACGAGGGCAGGTCGCCGCCGGCGTGGGGATGGACCGCAAACCGCGCCGGCGGGCACGGATTCCGGTCCATCCCCACCCCCGCAGGCGCGGGGATGGGGACAGGGAGGAGCTTTAGATCTTGCCGACCAGGTCCAGCGACGGCTTCAGGGTCTTCTCGCCTTCCTTCCACTTGGCCGGGCAGACCTCGCCCGGATGCGCGGCCACGTACTGCGCGGCCTTGACCTTGCGCAGCAGTTCCAGCGCGTCGCGGCCGATGCCCTCGGCGGTGATCTCGATGGCCTGGATCACGCCCTGCGGGTCGATGATGAAGGTGCCGCGGTCGGCAAGGCCGGCCGGACGCAGGATCTCGAAGTTGTTCGAGATTTCATGGTTCGGGTCGCCGATCATCGGGTACTTGATCTTGCCGATCGCATCCGAGGTGTCGTGCCAGGCCTTGTGCGAGAAATGGGTGTCGGTGGACACGGAGTAGATTTCCACGCCGAGCTTCTTGAACTCGTCGTAGTTCACGGCCAGGTCTTCGAGCTCGGTCGGGCAGACGAAGGTGAAGTCGGCCGGGTAGAACACCACCACGGACCACTTGCCCTTC
>DATCYC010000299.1:0-3267 GCA_036570525.1 Luteimonas sp. | reverse complement strand
GCCGACCACCTGCGACAGCGCGCCGATGCCGTGCGGGCGCTGGGCGACCAGGCCGCTGTAATAGCCCAGCGCCGCGGCCGGCAGCCGTTGCGCGTCCGATTGCCCCGGCGACGGCGACGGCGCGCGTGCGCGCGGGTACATGCGTTCGTACAGCGCCGGCGTGCCCATGCCGACGAGGTCGTGCACGTGGCGCAGCGCGCCCTGGCCGAGGCCGAACTCGAGCGCGATTTCCGGCCGGTGCTTGCGCCAGGCATGCCAGAACAGCAGCAGCAGGCGGTGGTTGAACAGTTCCAGGAAATCGCGCGGCCCCGGATCGCGCGCCCGCGCGCGGGCGATCAGCCAGCGCGTGTAGTGGTGCGGCAGGACGCCGCTGGGACCGGTCAGGCCGAGGAAGGCGACCGTCATCCGCAGTTCGGCATCGACCTGTTCCGGCGCCGGCTGCAGCGCCGTGATCTCGCCGGGCGGGAAGGACAGCGAATCGATGACGCCGAAGCGCACGGCCTCGCGCCCGCCGGCGCGCAGGTCGGTCAGGCCGTGGGTGCGGAACAGCAGGCGCGCGGCCTGGAAGAAACCGTAGCGCTCCGGTTGCGCCATCAGCGCATCGATCGCCGCACGCGGCGCCAGCGACGGCGGCAGCGTCGCGGCGTTCGCGTCGTCGTCGTCCGGGCCCGGCGGCAGCGGTTCGGTGTTCATCGCTACACCAGGTGCAGCGCACCGCTGCGCGGCGCAAAGCTGGCCAGCGGCTGTTCGCGCTGCTTGCTGCGCACGCTCAGGCGCGTGTAGGAGTTGGCGGTGCAGTACAGCCCGAAGAACAGGTCGAGCACGCGCGCCAGCAGGTAGGCGCCGGAGCCGACGTAGTGGTCCTCGTCGACGGTCAGTTCGACCTCGGTGCCGCGCACGAAGGCCTGCCGCGGCGCGCGCCCGACCCGGCCCAGCGACGGCCGGCTGTCGACGGCGATGATCCCGGCGATCTGCTTGCGCAGGCTGGCGCTGTTGCCGAAGTTGTACAGGCTCAGGATCTCCAGCAGCGCATCGCGACCGCCTTCGACCAGCGACAGGTGGTTGAGCGACAGGTGCGAGATCAGCCGCCACTGGTTGGCCTGGCGCATCGGCGCGCGCCAGGTCGCGGTCGGCTTCTTCAGCAGCCGCGCCTGCGCGATCGCGCCGCCGCCCTCGACCTGCAGCATGCCGGCGTCGCCGCCGTAGGGCAGCGCCGCGGGCAGGTCGCGATTGGTGCAGGTCAGTCCGATCGACAGCGTGTCGACGCTGGGCACGCGCGGGTTCATGTCGCGGTCGACCAGGGTGATGCTCATCTCGCTGCCGTCGTCGTCGCGGCGCAGCGATGGCTTGCGCTGCGCATACCAGAAGCAGCCGTCGTCGTCGCCATGCGGGCCGTGGCGGATCGAGAAGAACGGCAGGAACTCGTTCACCGTCATCTGCTGTGCGTCGCGGCTGGCCTTGCGCACCGAATCGATCGAGTACACCTCCAGGCCCAGCGGCCGGCGCGCGTCGGCCACCACCGGGTATTCGTGCAGTTCCTGGGTCAGCCGGATCGGCTCGGCCTGCTGCTTGAACAGGTTGACGATCGGCGTGCAGTGCAGGCGGAAGCTGTCCTTGCCCACCGTCTGCTGCAGCCGCGCGGCGCGCTCGGGGCGGCCGAAGCTGCGCAGGTGCAGGCGGATGTCGACCGGGCCGTCGAAGCGGCCGGGGTCGAGCCCGACCAGGTCGACGAACAGGAACTTCTCCGGCAGCACGAAGTACTCCTGCAGCAGCCGGTAGCCCAGGAACGAGCGCGGCTCGTACTCGAGCAGGCCCTGGTCGTCGTCGAAGCCGACCGCGCGCACCGCGTCGGCGCCCAGCATCTGCGGCGCCTGCCCGGCCGCGTCGTCGACGCCGTGCACGCTGACCGCGTCGACGCTGTTGAGCAGCAGTTCGTACAGCGCGTGCACCAGCGGGCTTTCGCCATCCAGGTACAGGCGCAGGCGGTCGAGTCCGAGCTGCTTGAACTTCGCCTGGCCCGTCGTCGCCAGCCGGATCCGCACCGTCGCCACCGTGTCCGCGCCATCGACCGCGAACGCCGAGCGTTCGATCGGCTCGAAATGCGCCTCGGTGATCTGCACCGGCCATACGTCCACCGGGTAGGCGGTGCGGTAACGCACCGGCACGCCCTGCACCGGGCGGGTCAGCAGTTCGGTGCCGCGCGGCACCCGCTGCACCTCGCCGAGTTCGGCGCTGGGCGCCGGCAGCAGCTGTGCGATCGACATCGACGGCACCGGCCGCAGGAAGTGCGGGTACAGCACCGACAGCAGCGCCTCGGTGATCTGCGGGAATTCGTCGTCGAGCTTCTTGTGGATGCGCCCGGTCAGGAACGCGAACGACTCGATCATGCGCTCGACGTGCGGATCCTCGCAGGTGTCGCCTTCAAGCAGCAGCCGCGATGCGATCTTCGGGTAGCGCCCGGCGAACTCGCGCGACAGCTTGCGCAGCGCGGTCAGCTCGCTTTCGTAGTACGGCAGGATGTCGTCGAGCATGCGCGCCGCCCCGATGCTTGCGCGTGCAGGACGTGCACGCCGCATGATGCAGGCAGTCTAGGCAGCGCGCGTGCGCCGCGACATCGGTCGCACGGCCTATGCCGTAAAGCCGGACCTGGCCGCGGCCGGGTCCGGCGACGTTCGCTGGCAGGTTGCGGCCGCGCTACTCGACGCACAGCTCCTCGTCGGCGATCACGCAATCGGGCAATTCCGCCTTGTCCCCGCGCAGGCGCATGCCCTTTGCGGCGACCGCGCTGATCGGCTGCTGCGCCGGCAGCAGCAGCCACATCTGCATGGTCTCGTTGGTCGCCAGGGCCATGCGGCCGGCGCTGTCGCCGAAGCCCCAGAAAAAGTCGGCGCGCACGCTGCCGCGGATCGCGCCGCCGGTGTCCTGGGCGAACATCAGTTTCTGCATCGGACCGTTGCCGGCAGGCTCCTTGCTGGAGATGAACACCGGTGCGCCCAGCGGCGTGGTGCGCGGATCGACGGCGAGCGAACGTTCCGGGCTCAGCGGCACGCCGAGCGCGCCGATCGGTCCCTGCGGGCCGTCGCCGATGCTGCGGAAGAAGACGTAGCTGGGGTCGGGATTGCCGGTCACGCCGCCCGCGTGCGCGCTGGTGGCGACGTCGGCGGAGTTGCCGCCGCCCGCATTGGCGAGCACCGGGGCCGGGCCCGCGGCATCGCCGACGGCCCGCAGGGACCGATCGGCGCGCTCGGCGTGCCGCTGAGCCCGGAA
>DATCYC010000298.1:0-3589 GCA_036570525.1 Luteimonas sp. | reverse complement strand
ACCACGGCGCGCGCGACCCGGAACAGGCGCTGGTTGCAGCGCTGCATGAGCTCGCGGAACGCACCGCGCTGGCCGCGCCGTGCCAGTGCCACCAGCTCGGCGTCGGGCAGGGTGGACCAGGCGACTGCTTCGGTGGTGGCGTGATCGGGCATGGAAAGCTCCTGTGTCACCGATCGGATGCAGCAGCGCGGGAAAGGTTCCCGCCGGGCCGCCCGGCTGCTACGTGCCCGATGGCCGGCCCGGTGCGGGTGCGCTGGAGCCGACGAAGCGGCCGTAGCGGTCGCGGGCTATGGGTCCGCCGGGACTGGCCGGGGAGGGCGGCGCCCGGTCTCGCAGATGCTGAAGCTGTCCTTGTCCCACCCCCGGACACCGAAAAAGGAGATCAGGGGCGGGCCGATCACGGATTCGCGAGGATCGATGGACGCCCACTTGGAGCGCAGCTCCTGCATCCGCTGCTGCGCCTGGAGGCGTTGCTCGGGCGTGGCCAGGCCGTCCAGCACTTCGACCTGCTTCGCGAGGCGCTTTGTCAATTCCTGCGCTTCCTTGGGAAGGTCGTTGCCAGCGTAGGCCTGTTGGCCCAGCAGCGCCAACGCCATCGTTTCGACCAGGTCCTTCGTGACGGCCTGCTGCAGGTAACCGATGAACCCGAATTCAGACATGTTCCGCATGGCATCGCTGTGGACGTACTGGCTCGGATCGGGCATGTAGGCACTGATCAGCGCCATGAGTGCCAGTGGGTCGCCGGCGGCCGCGGCGCGCCGGGCCATGGTTTCAGCCTCCCTGCGGTAGATGCCGAGAGCGGCGAGGTCCTGCAGGGTGTTGTCGCTCTTGAAACCGCTCCCGATCGCATAGTGGGTCATCGCCGGGACATGGCCACCCAGCGCGGCGGTTCGCCAGTGCTGCATCCGCACCTGTGGCGATGCGATCGGCACGCCCTCGCAGTGGGGGGAGAGCTGCATTGCCTCGTCCGTCCACTTTTGCAGGTTGGCGACGTAGTCGCGCAAACCTTGCTGCGACATGCCCGGCAAACCCACGGGACGCCTGGATGCCTGGCGCTCGATCCTGCGCGTCCAGTCGTGCAGCGAGCTGCAGTAGTCAAGCTCCATGGCCAGGCGGCACGACGCACGCGGGTCGCCCCGCTCGGCACGACGCTTGAGCTGGTCGAAGGTGTCGCGAAGCGGCAGGTCGGTGGACGGCAGCGGCGGCGCGTTCGAGGCGGCGCCGGTCCTGCTGTTCCTGGTGGTGCCGGCACCGGCACCGGGAGCACTTGCGTTGCCGGTCGCAGCCGATTGCAGCGTGTCCGCGGCGTTCTCCGTCGTGCCCGCGAGTTGGGCCTGGTCCGCGGCGTCCCACCAGAGCCAGGCCCCAAGCGCGCCGACCGCGCAGGCGACGACGCCCAGCGCGGCCAAACGGCGGGTAGGCGGCGTGGTCATCGCATCGCGCCGCCGGGTTTCGGGTCGCCGATGTGGCGCAGCCTGCCCCCTCGCGTCTGGCGAGCAAGACGGGAAGCTGCGTCACGTTGCGTCGGCATCGGCGTCTGGCGCGGCATCCGTTTTCTTCGCCGCATCATCGGCTGTGCCTGGCCCCGCCTGCGGCGCCGGCGCCTGCCAGCCGCAGGCCTGGCCTTCGTTCTGCTGCTTGAGCCATTCCTGCAGCGGCGCGAAGTACTCGAGCACCGCCGAGCCGTCGATCTGCTCGCTGCCGGTCAGCTCCTTCATCGTCTCCTGCCACGGCTGGCTCGCGCCCTTGTCCAGCATCGCCCAGAACTTCTGCCCGGCAACCTTGTTGTCGTAGAAGCTGCATTCGTACAGCGGACCCTTGTGGCCGGCCGCGTCGCACAGCGACTTGTAGAACTGGAACTGCAGGATGTGGGCGAGGAAGTAGCGCGTGTACGGCGTGTTGGCCGGCACGTGGTACTTGGCGCCCGGGTCGAAGAACTCCTCGCCGCGCGGCTCCACCGGCGCCACGCCCTGGTATTCCGCCTTGAGCTGCCACCATGCGGTGTTGTACTCGGACGGCTCGATCGAGCCGTCGAACACGCCCCAGCGCCAGCGGTCGATCATCAGCCCGAACGGCAGGAACGCCACCTTCGCCAGCGCCATGCGCATCTGCGAGTTGATCAGCGCGTCGTGGCCCTGCTGCTGTTCGCCCACCAGGCCGATCGAATGCAGGTACTCCGGCGTCATCGCCAGCACGATGGTATCGCCGATGGCCTCGTGGAAGCCGTCGTTGGCGCCGGCCTGGAACAGCGGCGGCAGCTTGTTGTAGGCCAGGTAGTAATAGACATGGCCCAGCTCGTGGTAGATGGTGGTGAAGTCTTCCTCGTTGGGCTTGATGCACATCTTGGTGCGCACGTCGCCCTTCATGTTCATGTCCCAGGCGCTGGCGTGGCAGACCACGTCGCGGTCGCGCGGCTTGATGAACTGCGCCTTCTCCCAGTAGCTCGCCGGCAGCTCGGGCATGCCCAGCGAGACATAGAAGTCCTGCGCGCGCTCGGTCATCTTCTTCGCCATCTCGAGCTGCGCGGCGTGGACGACCTCGGCGCGGCCGTCGGTGTCGAGCATCACGTTCTGCTTGACCAGCATCTCGTTGAGGCTGGCCTCGTACTGTTTCTTGAGCGCGCCGGTGACGTCCAGGCTGCCGGCGTCGGGGTAGGGCTCGAGCACGTCCCAAAGGTTGCTCCAGTCCTGCTGCCACATGTTGCCCATCAGGTGCGCGGGCAGCATGCCGTCGACGGAGCCTTCGCCGGGGTACTTCGATTCAAGCCGCGTGCGCGCGTAGCAGTGCAGCTGGTCGTACAGCGGCTTGACCTGGTTCCACAGGCGGTCGGTTTCCGGGCCGATCTGCGTGGGTGGCATGTCGTAGCCCGAGCGCCACAGCTCGCCGGCGTCGGCATAGCCCATGTCGCGTGCACCCTGGTTGACCAGTTCCACGAAGCGCACGTAGTTGCCGCGCATGGGCTTGGCGATCGAGTGCCAGCCGCGCCAGGCGTCGAGCTGGTCGTCGTAGTCGCGGTCGTTGCGCAGTACGTCCTCGAGCTCGCCGAGCTGGCGGCAGTTCTCGTCGTCGCCTTCGCCCTTGCAGTAGGTGCCCGAGCCGTACGTGCCTTCCATTTCGGTGGCGATGCGGGTCAGTTCGGCCAGCTTGGCCGGGTCCTTCGGCGGCGGCATCGCGGTGCCGATCTTGAGCAGGTTGATCGCGCGCGCGGTCTGCGGCGACATCTCCTTGCCCTCGAAGCGCTTGGCCTGTTCGAGCCAGCTGTTGAGCTGGGTCAGGAAGCGTTCGTTGGACTTGGCCGCGATCAGCTTGCTGTCGTCGGTGATGTAGGTGTTGGAGATCCACTGCGCGGCGGTGATCTCCGGGTACATCGCCATCAGTTCGTCGTTGACACGCTCGATGAACTGGTCCGCCGTCTCATCCTTGGGGATGGAAGCGTCGGGCGAGGGCTCGCGGTTGCACGCGGAAAGCGCCAGGGCGCCGGCGACGGACAGGGCGAGCAGGAGGTGGCGATAGGTCACGGAAGATCCCCGGGGCCGTGGCAGGAAGGCTGCAGGCTAGTATCTGGCCGTCCCGGTCGCAAGCGCTGGCG
>DATCYC010000297.1:0-5345 GCA_036570525.1 Luteimonas sp. | reverse complement strand
TTGTCCCTGGTGAACACCGTCTGCACGTCGCAGTTGAGGCAGCGCTGGGTTTCCTTCCATGCGGTGGCCGCGTCGAAGCCCAGCTCGACCTCGGTGCTGATGCTGTCGAGCTTCCTGGCCGCCTCCGACCACGGCACCGCGTAGCGCTCGTCCGGCGAGACCGCGTTGTCGTAGCTCCACTCGTGGATGCCCATCTTCTGCGATTCGAGCTGCACCATCGGGTCGGGGCGCTCGCGCGTGTCCTCGCCGTGCAGCAGCTTGTCGATGCTGATCGCCGCGGCGTGGCCGTGCGCGACCGCCCAGATGATGTTCTTCGGCCCGAACGCGGCATCACCGCCGAACAGCACGTGCGGCAGCGACGACTGGTGCGTGACCTTGTCGACCACCGGCATGTCCCATTCGCCGAACTCGATGCCCGCGTCGCGCTCGATCCACGGGAACGCGTTTTCCTGCCCGACCGCGATCAGCACCTCGTCGCAGGGATGGAACTCGTCCGGCTCGCCGGTCGGCACCAGCCTGCGCCGGCCGTTGTCGTCGTACTCGGCGCGCACGCGCTCGAAGGTCATGCCGGTGAGCCGGCCGCTGGCGTGGACGAAGGCCTTGGGCACGCGGAAATCGAGGATCGGGATGCCTTCGTGCATCGCGTCCTCCTTCTCCCACGGGCTGGCCTTCATCTGGTCGAAGCCCGAGCGCACCAGCACCTTGACGTCGCTACCGCCGAGCCGGCGCGCGGAGCGGCAGCAGTCCATCGCGGTATTGCCGCCGCCGAGCACCAGCACGCGCTTGCCGACCCGAGTGACGTGGCCGAAGTAGACGTTGGCCAGCCAGTCGAGGCCGACGTGGATGTTCGCCGCGCCTTCCCGGCGTCCCGGCAGGTCGAGGTCGCGCCCGCGCGGGGCGCCGCTGCCGACGAAGACGGCGTCGAAGTCTTGCGCAAGCAGTTCCTTCATCGAATCGATGCGCCGGTCGCCGACGAACTCGACGCCCAGGTCGAGGATGTAGCCGCATTCCTCGTCGATCACCTCCTCGGGCAAGCGGAAACGCGGCACCTGGGTGCGCATGAAGCCGCCGGCCTTCGGGTCGGCCTCGAACACGGTGACGTGGTAGCCCAGCGGCGCGAGGTCACGGGCGACGGTCAGCGACGACGGCCCGGCGCCGACGCAGGCGATGCGCTTGCCGTTGGGCTTCGCCGCAGGCTTGGGCATGCGCGCACGCACGTCGCCCTTGTGGTCGGCGGCGACGCGCTTGAGCCGGCAGATCGCCACCGGCTCGGGCTTCTCGCGCATCGACTCCGGCCCGTTGTTCTCCTCCACGCGCCCGCGCCGGCAGGCCGGTTCGCAGGGGCGGTCGCAGGTGCGGCCGAGGATCCCGGGGAAGACGTTGGAGTGCCAGTTCACCATGTAGGCGTCGGCATGGCGGCCGGCGGCGATCAGGCGGATGTATTCGGGCACCGGCGTGTGCGCCGGGCAGGCCCACTGGCAGTCGACGACCTTGTGGAAGGTGTCGGGGTTGCGGATATCGGTCGGCTCCACCGCGATCCTCACTGCTGGCTGACCGGACGCGCCGGCCTCGCTCGCCCGCCCGAGTCTAGGCCGAATCCGGCCCGCGGTGGAAGGCTCCGCAAGGCCGCGGGAAAACCCAACCGGCGGCAACGACGGCCACGATGGATCTATAAATACCGAACCAATTGGTATAGTATTACCCCATGTCCACTCCCCCCGCCCGCAAGCCTGCTGCCACCGCGCCGGCCAGGGCCGCCAGCCCCGGCCGTCCGAAGGATCTCGCCAAGGGCGCGGCGATCCTCGATGCCGCCAAGCGCATGTTCACCGAGCACGGTTTCGACCGCACCAGCATGGACCAGATCGCCAGCGAAGCCGGCGTCTCCAAGCTCACCGTCTACAGCCATTTCGGCGACAAGGAGGCGCTGTTCGCGGCCGCGGTCAAGTCGCACTGCGAAACCCGGCTGCCTGATGCGCTGTTCGAACCCTCCCCCGACACGCCGCTGCGCGAACGCCTGCTGGAGATCGCACGCGCGTTCTACGACATGGTCAGCTCGCCCGAAGCGGTCGCCGGCCACCGCATCATGTGTTCGCCGCAGGTCACCGGCTCGCCGCTGGCCGAGATCTTCTGGAAGGCGGGCCCCGAGCGCACCAAGGCGGTGTTCTCGGTGCTGCTGCAAAAGCGCGTGGACACCGGCGAACTCCAGATCGCCGACGTGCCGATGGCCGCGTCCCAGTTCTTCACCCTGATCAAGGGCGAGGCCCACGCGCGGATGGTGTTCGGCTGCTGTGCGCAGACGCACACGCCCGAAGCGCACCTGGCGGCCTGCGTGGACATGTTCCTGCGCGCCTACGGCGCCCCCCGCGCGTGACGGCCCGGCCAATCGTGACCTGCGGCACGGTGCCGGCGGTTGCGGTGACTTCCGGCACTGCGTGCTGCTGTGCTGCAACAGCGATCCTGTTTGCGTCCGCGGAGGCGGAACAGGGGCCATTCACCGTTAAAATAGCGGACTGACCGCACGAGACCCGAGCATGTCGACGATGGATTACACCAAGGCCCGCGAAACGATGGTGGAACAGCAGGTGCGTCCCTGGGACGTACTCGACGTGCGCGTCCTGGACGTGCTGGTCCGGCTGCCGCGCGAGGCCTTCGTCCCCGAGACCCACCGCGCGCTGGCCTACGCCGACATCGAGCTGCCGCTCGGCCACGGCGAACGCATGATGAAGCCGGTCGTCGAGGGCCGCGCGCTGCAGGCGCTGGAGCTGCAGCCCGGCGACGAGGTGCTGGAGATCGGCACCGGCAGCGGCTTCCTGGCTGCCTGCCTGGGCCGGCTGGCGCGCGACGTGGTCAGCATCGAGCGCCACGCCGACTTCGTCGACCTTGCGCGCGCGCGCCTGCAGGCGCAGGGCATCGCCAACGTCGCGGTCGAGGTCGCCGATGCGATGACCTGGAACACCGACCGCCGCTTCGACGCGATCTGCGTCACCGGCGCCGTCGCCGCCGTCCCGTCACGTTTCCTGCAGTGGCTGCGTCCGGGTGGGCGCATGTTCGTGGTCCGCGGCAACCCGCCGGTGATGGATGCGGCGCTGCTGCACCAGGATGTCAACGGCATCCGCTCCGAATCGTTGTTCGAGACCGAAATCCCCTACCTCGTCGGCGCGGCGCCCGTGCCGGCCTTCGTCTTTTGATCCAAAGGAACCTCGCATGAGCCGCCGCCCCCTCGCCCTCGCGCTCGCCCTGGCAGTCCTGCTGCCGGCCTCGGCGTCCGCCGAAGACCTGTTGCAGACGTACGAGCTCGCCCGCACCGGTGACCCGCAGCTTGCCGCCGCCGAATCCGGCCGCCTGGCGCAGAAGGAAGGCGCGGTGCAGGCACGCGCCCGGCTGCTGCCGCAGATCAACGGCAGCGCGTCGCTGTCGCGCTCGCACGTGTCCGGCTTCGGCGACGACCCGACCACGCGCAGCTACAGCGCCAACCTCGACCAGACGGTCTTCAACTGGAGCAGCTTCGCCAACCTGCGCGGGCAACGCGCGCTCAGCCACGCGGCCGACTACGACCTCGAGGCGGCGAACGACTCGCTGATCACCCGCACCTCGGCGGCGTACTTCAACGTGCTGGTGGCGATCGAGACCCTGGCCGCGGCCGAGGCCGCCGAGACTGCGCTCAAGCGCCAGTTCGACTACGCCGACAAGCGCCTGGAAGTGGGCCTGGCCCCGATCACCGACGTGCACGAGGCCCGCGCCACCTACGACAGCGCGCGCGCCAACACCATCGCCCAGCGCAACGCCCTGGCCGACGCCTACCAGGCGCTGACCGAGATCACCGGCACCAGCATCACCAACCTGCAGGGCCTGCCGGACGATTTCCGTCCCGAGCTGCCGGCCGGCGGCGACGCCGAGACCTGGGTGGCCTCGGCGATGGAGAACAACCCGTCGCTCAGGTCGCTCGAATACCAGGTCAGCTCGGCCGAACAGGGCGTTTCGTCCGCGCGCGGCGGGCACTATCCGACGCTCGGCTTCGGCGCCAGCTACGGCAACAGCGAAAGCTGGGGCGGCACCAACGTGGGTTCGCTGAATCGCGAGGGCGAGAGCCGCACCATCGGCCTGACCCTGACCGTGCCGATCTTCTCGGGCGGCGAAACCCAGTCGCGCGTGCGCGAAGCGATCGCCAACCGCGACATCCGCCAGGACCAGTTCGAGCAGCAGAAGCGCGCGGTGGAGCGCAACACCCGCAACTCCTACCAGACCCTGGTGGCCGGCATCACCGAGATCGAGGCCCGTCGCCTGGCCGTGGTATCGGCCGACGCCGCGTACGACGCCTCGCAGGTGGGCCTTGAGGTCGGCACGCGCACCGTACTGGACGTGCTGATCAACCAGCAGAACCTGTTCAACGCGCGCCAGGCCTACGCCATCGCCAAGTACAACTACCTGCAGAACCGGCTGCTGCTCGACCAGTCGGCCGGCTCGCTGGACATCGACGACGTGCAGGACGTCAATCGCCTCCTCACCGTCGACGCAAACGCGCAGCTTTCGGAGGAGTCGGCCACGCAGGCCGAGCCGCCGCCGGTGCAGTAATCAACGGCGCCGCATGCGAAAGCCCGGGGAAACCCGGGCTTTTTTCTCAGGGCGCCGCGGGCTTGCGCGGCAGGTCGCGGCCGACCAGTGCCAGCGTCCGCGCCAGCGCACCGCGGCCCTGTTCCACCAGCTCCATGCCCGCGGCGGCCATCGCCGCGCGGCGCGCGTCGTCGGCCAGCAGGGCCTCGATCGCATCGCCCACCGCATCGGCATCCTCGCCCACGCACATCGCATCGACGCTGCGCAGCTGCCGCGCGATGTCGGCGAAGTTGTGCAGGTGCGGGCCGGTGACCACCGCGGTGCCCACCGCCGCCGGTTCGAGCATGTTGTGGCCGCCGATGTCCTGCAGGCTGCCGCCGACGAAGGCGACCTGCGCGCAGGCGTAGAAGTCCATCAGCTCGCCCAGCGTGTCGACCACGAACACCGCGTCGTCGCCGTCCGGCCAGCGCGTGAGCCGGCGCGTGGCCACGCGCCAGCCGGCGTCGATCGCCGCCTGCGACACCGGGCGGAAACGCTCGGGATGGCGCGGCGCCCACAGCAGCAGCAGGTCGGGCCAGCGCTCGCGCAGGCGCCTGTGGATCGCGACCACCGCGGCCTCCTCTTCCGGATGCGTGCTGGCGGCGATCCACGCCGGCCGCTCGCCGGCGTGCTCGCGGAAGGTGACCGCCGAGGCCTGCCAGCGGGGGTCCATGGCGATGTCGAACTTCAGGTTGCCGGTGACCACCACCGCGTCGCGGTCGGCGCCCAGGCGCACGAAGCGCTCGCCGTCGCGG
>DATCYC010000296.1:0-5827 GCA_036570525.1 Luteimonas sp. | reverse complement strand
GCGGGTGCCGCCTTCGATCGGCGCCAGGCGCCACTCCATCACGCCGTGCAGGCCCATGCCCTGCAGCGGGCCGAGGCCACCGGCCAGGCGCAGCAGCTTGCCCGGCTCGGCGAACACCACGACCATGTGCCGCGCGCTGCGCTTGCCATCCGCGGTGCGTTCGCAGAAGCAGCCACCGGCGACGGGTTCGATCGACAGCGTGGATTCGCCACCCCACCAGCTGTGGTCCTTCGGCCACCAGCGATCGACGTCGTCGACCAGCGCCCGCCACGCCGCGTCCGCATCCACCGGTACGTCGCGGGAATTTTCGACGGTGAATCCTGCAGGCGATGAATCGACCACGCGCGCGGCAGCGGGTGCCAGCGAACAGGCGAGCAGGACGCACAGCAGCCGGATTCTGTACATGTCGTTCCCCCGGTGGCACGCCGGTGTACCGCAGGCGCATGCCACGCGCAAGTGTGGCCTGCGGGGGGAATCCTCGCGGTGATGACCCGCAAGAGCGCCCCATGGGCGCGATGGCCTTACCCGCCTCCGGCATCGCGCCCATGGGGCGCTCCTAAGAATCCTCGAGGGCTTCCCAGCGTGCGTAGGCCGCGTCGAGTTCGGCCTGCGCCTCTGCGACGACCGCGTTGTGTGCGGTGATCGCTGCGCTGTCGCGCTGGTAGAAGGCCGGGTCGTTCATCGCCGCGGTCAGCTCGGCGATCCGCGTTTCCAGCGCTTCGATGCGCGCCGGGAGCTGTTCGAGTTCGCGCGCCTGCTTGAAACCGAGCTTGCGCTTGTCTTTCGCGGGCGCGGCAGCGGCAGCGGCCGCGGCTTCGGCCGCCGGCTTCGGTGCGACTTCTGCTTGTGTTGTCGCGGTCTGTTCGCGCGACGTCTGGCCCTGCGGGACCCGGGACGGGCCCTGGCGAAGCCAGTCGCTGTATCCGCCAACGTACTCGCCGATGCGCCCTTCCCCGCCGTCCTGCATCACCAGGGTCGAGGTGACGACGTTGTCGAGGAAGTCGCGGTCGTGGCTGACCAGCAGCAGGGTGCCGGGGTGGTCGGCGAGCAGTTCCTCGAGCAGCTCCAGCGTCTCCATGTCGAGGTCGTTGGTCGGTTCGTCCATCACCAGCAGGTTGGACGGCTGCGCGAACAGCTTGGCCAGCAGCAGCCGGTTGCGTTCGCCGCCCGACAGCCGGGTGATCGGCGCGCGCGCGCGTTCGGGCGTGAACAGGAAGTCCTGCAGGTAGCCGATCACGTGCTTGCGCTTGCCGCCGACCTCGACGAACTCCAGCCCCTCGGCGACGTTTTCCAGCGCGTTCCAGTCCTCGCGCAGCGTCGCGCGGTACTGGTCGAAGTAGGCCACCTGCAGCTGGGTGCCGATGCGGATCTCGCCGGCCTGCGGCTGCAGGTCGCCCAGCAGCAGCTTGAGCAGGGTGGTCTTGCCGCTGCCGTTGGCGCCGATCAGGCCGATGCGGTCGCCGCGCAGGATGGTCGTGGAAAAGTCGCGCACCAGTGCACGATCGCCGAACGAGAACGACACGTCCTTCGCCTGGATGACCTTCTTTCCCGAGGCGCCGGCCTGCGCAGTGTCCATGCGCACGTTGCCGACCTGTTCGCGCCGCTGCGCGCGCTCCACGCGCATCGCCTTGAGCCGGCGCACGCGGCCTTCGTCGCGGGTGCGGCGGGCCTTGATGCCCTGGCGGATCCAGACTTCCTCCTGCGCCAGCATCTTGTCGAAACGCGCGTTCTCCTGCGCCTCGGCGTTGAGCCGTTCTTCCTTGCGGCGCAGGTAGTTGTCCCAGTCGCCTGGCCAGCTGGTCACCTGGCCGCGGTCGATCTCGACGATGCGCGTGGCCAGCGCGCGCAGGAAGCGGCGGTCATGGGTGATGAACACGAGCGCGCCGGCCCAGCCCTTGAGGAAGCCCTCGAGCCAGTCGATCGCGGCGATGTCGAGGTGGTTGGTCGGCTCGTCGAGCAGCAGCACGTCCGGCGCCGACACCAGCGCGCGCGCCAGCAGCACGCGCCGCTTCATGCCTCCGGACAGGCGCGCGAAGGCGGCATCGCCGTCGAGTTCGAGCCGGGCCAGGGTGTCGACCACGCGCTGGTCCAGGCTCCAGCCGTCGGCGGCTTCGATCCGGCCCTGCACCGCCGCCAGCGCGGCCATGTCGACCTCGGCAGCGTGGGCCAGGTGGTGGTATTCGGCCAGGTCCGCGCCGACGCTGCCCAGCCCTTCGGCCACCACGTCGAAAACACTGCCCTCGGCGCCGGCCGGCACCTCCTGCTCCAGCCGCGCCACGCGCACCCCGCCCTCGCGGCGGACTTCGCCGTCGTCGGGCTTCAGTTCGCCGTCCAGCAGGCGCAGCAGGGTGGACTTGCCAGCGCCGTTGCGGCCGATCAGGGCGATGCGTTCGCCGGTTTCGATGGCCAGGTCGACGCGTTCGAGCAGCAGCGGGCCGCCGACGCTGTAGTCGACGGCGTTCAGGGAGATCAGGGGCATGCGCATAGTGTAAGGGGATGCCGGCGCCAGGCACTATGCGGCCGCTCCGCGGCGGCGTACATTTGCGCGGCGTCGACCACCCAACCAGCGGAGACCGTCATGGCCAAGAACCTGGACAAGAAGAAGGAAGAGAAGAAGAAACCGGAGAAGACGCTGAAGGAAAAGCGCGCGGCGAAGAAGGAGAAGAAAGCCGGCCATTGAGCCGGCTTTTTCCTGGGCAACTCGGCGCTTGGCCTCTCCAGCCCCTCTCCCGCCTGCGGGAGAGGGAGGCGCGCAGCGCCGGGTGAGGGCTCGGCTCCTGATTCTGCGCGTGCGGGCGGTTCGCGGGTCGCGCCCGAGTGCGCTCCTACCTCGTGCAGCCTTCGAGCTTCAGGCTCTGGCCCTGCCTGATGGCGTAGCGCGGTGCCTTGAGGTTGTTGGCCTTGGCCAGGGTCTTGGTGTCGCACGAGTACCTGCGCGAGATCGAGACCAGGGTGTCGCCGCGCACGACGCGGTGTTCGCGGGGCTTGCTTGCCGAAGTGGCGACGCCGGTGGCGATCTTCGTCGGGCCGGGCACCATCGCGGTCACGGTCGGCGAGCCGGTGGCCGGGCCGGTATCGCCGGCGTGGACGATGGCTGCGGCCGGGTCGCTCATCACCAGCTGCTGGGCGAGTTCGGCGCGGGCGCCATCCACGCAATAGCGCTTGTAGAGGCCGGTGATCCGGGTGGTGGCACGGATGGTGGTGCCTGCCGGCAGCCAGCTGTCGGCGCGGTAGCGCGGATTGAGGTTGCGCAGCGCGCGCATGTAGCCGTCGCGGGTGCGGCCGTTGCCCAGGCAGATGGTCAGTTCGTAGATCGAGGCGGGCTTTTCCAGTTCCAGCAGCGCGGGCCTGGTCTGCACGCGCGGGAAGTGCAGACCGTACTGCTTCGGGTGCAGGAACAGCCAGGCCGCGGCGATCACCATCGGCACGTAGTCGCGGGTCTCCGCCGGGAACTGGTTGTAGATGTCGGCGTTCCAGAAGCCACGGCCGTTGCTGTTTTCATGGACGCGCAGCGCCCGTCCCTCACCGCCGTTGTAGGCGGCCAGGGACATTTCGATGCTGTTGTTGAGCTGGCCCAGGCGTTCGTTGAGATAGGCGGCGGCGGCCACGGCGGAGGCGTGCGGGTCGTAGCGGGTGTCGAAGCCGGTGCCGTCCGGCCCCAGGCCGAAGCGCTTGCCGGTGGCGTACATGAACTGCATCGGCCCGGCGGCGCCGGCGCGTGAGGTGGCGTGGGCCTTGCCGTTGGACTCCTTGGCCATGATCCCGAACAGCAGCGCCTCGGGCAGGCCGGCGCGCTCGAACGAGGGCCACATGGTCTCGCGCAGGTATTCGTAGTTTTCGTAGCTGTCCATCAGCGACGGGCGCATGTCGGTGAGCCAGCGGCGGATGCCGGCCTGCACGGCGGGGTTGTACTGCACCATCTCGTCGAAACGGTGGCTGTCGTCGAGCAGGGCCGCGGCGCGCGCGGTCTCGGGCACGTCGGCGGCCAGGCCGGTCCCGGGGGCGTGGTCGGGGTCCGCGTCGAGCGGGTCGCCTTCGTCCCAGGTCTCGCCAAGGCCCGCCTCGGCGTCGGCGCCGAGCTTGAGCAGGCGCTTGAAGACGGCGACCTGGTCGTTGACGTGGCAGCCCTTCTGCTTCAGGCAGGCGGCGACCACGTCCTCCATGTCCTCGATCGCGGCGTTGCTCTCGTCCACGGCGCCCGGCTCGGCGTTGCCGATCTTCACCAGCGCCTCGCGGTAGCGCTGTTCGGCGGCGGCCATGCGCTGGTTGAGCGCCTCCGCGGCGGCGGCGTCGCGCCTGGACAGGGCGGCGGCGTCGAATGGCAGCAGGGACAGGGAAACAACGGCGGCAAACGCGGCCCAGCGGGCCAAAGTGACGACAAGGGCGTGCATGAGGAGCAAGGTCTTCGGCGAGAAGCAACGCGCAGGGTAGCGTCGTGGCGCGGAGCACGGCAACCGCGTGCGTTCGCTAGAATCCCGGGCATCTCCAGCCGAGGCAACGCGATGGACCCCATTCTCGTCGGCAAGGCCGTCACCACGCCCACGTCGCTGCCGGCCAGCCAGGGCAAGGTCTTCCTGCAGCCGAAATTCGGCAACCGCCACGGGCTGGTCGCCGGTGCCACAGGCACCGGCAAGACGGTCACCCTGACGACCATCGCAGAAGGCTTCTCGCGCATCGGCGTACCGGTGTTCATGGCCGACGTGAAGGGCGACGTGGCCGGCCTGGCCGCGGCTGGCACGCTCAACGAGAAGCTGCAGGCGCGGATCGACGAGATCGGGATCGACGGCTACACGTCCGAAGCCAGCCCGGTGATCTTCTGGGACCTGTACGGCAAGCTCGGCCATCCAGTGCGCACCACGGTCAGCGAGGTCGGCCCGACCCTGCTGGCGCGGATGCTGGAACTCAACGACACCCAGTCGGGCGTGCTGGAAATCGTGTTCGCCGTGGCCGACGACAACGGCTGGCTGCTGCTGGACCTGGCCGACCTGCGCTCGCTGCTCGGCCACGCCGCCGAGGCGCGCAAGGAAATCTCGGCGCAGTACGGACTGATCAGCACGCAGTCGATCGGCGCGATCCAGCGCGCGATCCTGCGCATCGAGTCGCAGGGCGGCGACCTGTTCTTCGGCGAGCCGGCGCTGGAGCTGTCCGACATCATGCGCACCACGCCCGACGGGCGCGGGGTGATCGGCATCCTCGCCGCCAACCAGCTGATCATGAAGCCGCGGCTGTATTCGAGCTTCCTGCTGTGGCTGCTGTCGGAGTTGTTCGAGCAGCTGCCGGAAGTGGGCGACCTGGACAAGCCCAAGCTGGTGTTCGTGTTCGACGAGGCGCACCTGCTGTTCGACGACGCGCCGGACGCGCTGCGCCAGCGGGTGGAACAGGTGGTGCGGCTGATCCGCTCCAAGGGCGTGGGCGTGTACTTCTGCTCGCAGTTCCCGGACGACGTGCCCGACGACATCCTCGGCCAGCTGGGCAACCGCGTGCAGCATGCGCTACGCGCGTTCACCCCGCGCGACCAGAAGGCGGTGAAGACCGCCGCCGAGACCTTCGTTTCCAACCCCGACCTGGACGTGGCCAAGGTGATCGGCAAGCTCGGCACCGGCGAGGCGCTGGTGTCCACGCTGCAGGACAAGGGCATCCCGATGCCGGTGGAGAAGACGCTGATCGCGGCGCCTCGCTGCCGCATGGGCGCGATCACCGACGCCGAGCGCGCGCAGGTGCGCGCCGGCAGCCCGGTGGGCGGCAAGTACGACAACGCGGTCAACCGCGAATCGGCGGCGGAGATGCTCGCCGCACGCCGCGTCGCAGTCGAGCCGGACGCCAAGGC
>DATCYC010000295.1:0-6252 GCA_036570525.1 Luteimonas sp. | reverse complement strand
AACAGGATGTTGTCGTAGGCGTAGCGCTCTCGGAAACCGCCGCTGATCGGCACGTCGCGCAGGCGCTCGGCGACCTCGCGCGCGGTGTAGGTGGTGGTCGGCCAGAACAGCAGGTCACCGGCGCCCAGTCCGAGGCCGCTGCGGTGCGCCAGCAGGTCGCGGATGCGCATCTCGCGGGTGATGTAGGCATCGGACATGCGGAACCACGGCAGGTGGTCGATGACGCGATCGTCGAGCTTGAGCTTGCCCTCGTCGGCAAGGATCGATATCGAGGCGGCGGTGAAGGCCTTGGTGTTGGAGGCGATGGCGAACTGCGTGTGCGCGTCAACCTCGGCCGGCTTGCCCAGCTCGCGCACGCCGTAGCCGCGCTCGAGCACGACCTTGCCGTCCTTGACGATCGCGACCGCGATCCCGGGCACGTCGAACTGCTCGCGCACGCGTTCGACGTAGGCATCGAGGTCCTGCAGCTGGGGCGGGACTGCTGCGGCCTCGGCGGCGGCCGGTGCAGGCGACGCGGCGGACACCGTGCCGCAGGAGAAGGCAAGGAGCAGGGCCAGGCAGGCACGGCGCGGGAGCGTCGAGGCGACAGGCATGTGGATTCCCCGGTGAGATGGCCGGCCCATTGTAGACAGGGCTCCGCGCCGGCCGATGCGCCGGTGCGCCGGGGCGCCGGGGCGCAGCGTGCCGATGGCGATCGGCTGGGTTACCCTGCGCGAAAACCGGACCGGAGCCACAGGCATGGGATCCATCGTCCGCGCCCCCGCGGCGCCGCTGTCGCAGCTGGTCGACACGATCTGGGACTGGGACATGCCGCGGCAGGCACACCGCTTCGACCGGATGCTGCCGTCCGCGTGCGGCCAGTTGGTCATCAACCTGGTCGAGGACGAGAGCCGGGTCTACGACGCCGCGCTGCGCTGCCGCCGCTTCGCCGGCGCGGCGTTCGACGGGCCGGCGAACCGCAGCTTCGTGATCGACACCGCCGAGCAGGTGGCGGTGATCGGCATCGTGTTCCGGGCCGGTGCCGCCGCCCCCTTCTTCCGCGAGCGCATGGACCTGCTGGCCAACGACCACGTCGATCTCGATGCCCTTGCCGGCGGCACGGCCCGCGGGCTGCGCGAGCGCCTGCTGGAGGCAGGCGGCCCGAAGGCGCGCCTGCGGATCGTCGAGGCCTGGCTGCAGGAACAGGCGGGCGCCGCGCGGCTGCATCCCGCCGTGGCGCATGCGCTGCGCATGCTCGACGGCGCGCCGCAGGTGCAGCGCATCGGTGCCGTCGCCGCGCACTGCCGGCTGTCGCCGCGCCGCCTTGGCCAGCTGTTCCGCGAACAGGTCGGGATGTCACCCAAGCGCTACGCGCGCCTGCAGCGGTTCCGGCGCCTGGTCGCACAGGTGCACCGCGACCGCACCGTCGACTGGGCCGGCGTCGCCGTTGACGGCGGCTTCCACGACCAGCCGCACCTGGTCCACGAATTCCGCGCCTTCGCCGGGCTGACGCCCACGGCCTGGCTCGCAAGCTGCGGCCAGCACGCGGGCCACGTCCCGATCGTTTGATGCCGAAATCTACAAGACGCCCGCGTGGCAGCCGCATAGGGTGGCACCGTCCAGTCCACCCGAGGAGCCATCCATGACCAACGCAGCCCCCACCACCAGCACCATCATCCCCTGCCTGCGCTACCGCGACGCCCTGGCCGCGATCGACTGGCTGTGCCGCGCGTTCGGCTTCGAGAAGCACGCCGTGTACGCCGACGGCGACACCGTGCACCACGCGCAGCTGACCTTCGGCAACGGCATGGTCATGCTCGGCTCGGCCGACAACGCCAGCCAGTGGGGACGGCAGGTCGCGCAGCCCGACGAGATCGGCATGCGCGAGACGCAGAGCCCCTGCGTGATCGTCGCCGACACCGACGCGCACTACGCACGGGCCAAGGACGCCGGCGCGACCATCGTCATGGACATCGCCGACCAGGACTACGGCGGGCGCGGCTACTCCTGCCGCGATATCGAGGGCCACCTGTGGTGGTTCGGCAGCTACGACCCATGGAAGGCGCATGCCTGACGATCTGTTTTCCGCGACGCAGCCGCCGAAGGCCGTCGACGGCATCCGCGCCGGCATCGGCGGCTGGACGTTCGTGCCGTGGCGCAACAACTTCTACCCATCCGGGCTGGTGCAGCGTCGCGAGCTGGAATACGCCAGCCGCCACGTCAGCGCGATCGAGATCAACGGCACCTACTACGGCACCCAGAAGCCGGCGACGTACGCGAGGTGGCGCGACGAGACGCCGGAGGGGTTCGTCTTCTCGGCCAAGGCGCCGAAACGGATCATGGCCTCGAAGGTGCTGGCGAAGGCTGGTGTGCAGGTCGAGGATTTCATCGGCGGCATCGTCGAACTCGGCGACCGGCTGGGGCCGCTGGTCTGGCAGTTCGACCGCGGCACGAAGATCGATGCGGACGACTTCGCCGCCTTCCTCGGGCTGCTGCCGAAGAAGGCCGGCGGACGCGCGCTTCGGCACGTGCTCGACGTGCGCGACCCGGACTTCGTCGACGCCCGCTACCTCGCCCTCGCGCGCAGCCACGGCATGGCGACGGTGTTCACCGATTCGCCCGAACACCCGTCGTTCGCCGACGTTACCGCGGATTTCGCCTACGCGCGGCTGATGCGCGCGCGCACCGGCATCGAAACCGGCTACCCCGCGGCCGAGCTGCGCCAGTGGGCCGGACGCGCGCGGCAATGGGCGGCCGGCGGCGACCCCGATGACCTGCCGCGGATCGAAGCAGCGCTTGGAAAGCCTGCGGGCAAGCGCGACGTCTTCATCTATTTCATCAGCGCAGCGAAGGAGCGCAACCCGGCCGCGGCGATGGCGCTGCTGCGCGAGCTTGGCGCCTGACCAGCCGGGCTTTTTGCAGGAGCGGCGGAAGCCGCGAGCTTTGCACGGGCGCCCGGTGAACCAAGAGCTCGCGGCTTAAGCCGCTCCCACGGGGAGTCGGCTGGCCGGGCAGGCTGCGCGGCAAGACGTGACAGCAGAAGCCCTTCTCCCGCTGCGCAGTAAGGGCTGTCCAGGCAGCGCAGCAAGATGTGACGAAGAAGCCCTTCTCCCGTTTACGGGAGAAGGTGCCCGGAGGGCGGATGAGGGGAGCGAGCGCAGCGAGCTGCCTTTGAAGTATCCACGGACAGGAGAGAGAGGAAGCCCGCGGCTGAGCCGCTCCCACAGTGACCTCGTGCTCCGCGATAATGCACGCGGCCGCCCTGCCTGCTCCCACCATGACTCCGTCCGCCAAAGCCCAGTGGCAGATCCACCTGTGCGTCGTGCTGTGGGGCTTCACCGCCATCCTCGGCAAGCTCATCACCCTGCCGGCGCTGCCGCTGGTGTGGTGGCGGATGCTGCTGGTCACGGTGGCGCTGGCGCTGCTGCCGCGCGTATGGCGCGCGCTGCGGGCGATGCCGCCGCGGCTGCTGCTGGCGTATGCCGGCATCGGCGGGCTGGTGGCGCTGCACTGGCTGACGTTCTACGGCGCGATCAAGCTGTCCAACGCCTCGGTCGGCGCCACCTGCATCGCGCTGGGCACGCCGATGACCGCGCTGCTGGAACCATGGCTGGCCGGTCGCCGCTTCTCGTGGCGCGACGTGCTGCTGGGCATCGCCGTGCTGCCGGGCGTGGCGCTGGTGGTCGGCGGCGTGCCCGACGACATGCACCTGGGAATCGCCGTCGGCGCGCTGTCGGCGCTGCTGGTGGCGATCTTCGGCTCGCTCAACAAGCGCTTCGTCGAGCGCGGCGAGCCGCTGGCGATCACCGCGCTGGAACTCGGTGCCGGCACGCTGCTGCTGACCTTGCTGGCGCCGGCGATGCCGCTGCTGTTCCCCGCCTTCGACGGTTCGCTCTTCACCCTGCCAGACGCCCACGACATGGGCTTCCTGCTGGTCCTCTCACTGGCCTGCACCCTGTTCCCGTTCGCCCTGTCGCTGGTGGCCCTGCGCCACATGAGCGCCTTCGCCGCGCAGCTGGCGGTGAACCTGGAGCCGGTCTACGCGATCGTGCTGGCGATCGTGCTGCTGGGCGAACAGCACGAGCTGTCGGCGAAGTTCTACGCCGGCGTGGCGATCATCCTCGGCGCCGTGCTGGCTTACCCGCTGTTCGGCCCGCGGCGGCGGATCGAACACCCCGAAGTGCTGGCGACCGCCGAATCGAAGGTCATCGAGTAGCGATGGCCGGGCGGTGCCCCGCCGTGTGACAAACCCGACCTTCCCGCGAACCATGTCCCTGACGGGCACAATCGCCGCAGCGAGCAGGAAGAAGGATGCAAGCCAGCGCCACCATGACCGCGGATGACCACCAGGCCTTCGGCGAACTGCTGCAGCAGCACCGCGGCATCGTGTTCAAGGTTGCCGGCACCTATGCGCGCTCGGCCGAGGACCGCGACGACCTGGCCCAGGAGATCGCCGTGCAGCTGTGGCGCGCGTGGCCTGGCTACGATCCGTCGCGCCGGTTCTCGACGTGGATGTACCGTATCGCGCTGAACGTTGCGATCTCGTTCCTGCGCAGCGACGGCCACCGGCGCCGGCACGCGGTGCCGCTCGACGAGGCCATCCACGACATGGCCGACGACAATGGCCCCGACCACGAAACCGCGGCACGGTTGCGCGTGCTGCATCGCTTCATCGCCACCCTCGAGCCGCTCAACCGCGCCCTGCTCCTGCTCTACCTCGACGAGCGAAGCACCCGCGAGATCGCCGAGGTGCTGGGCATCTCCGAAAGCAATGTCACCACCAAGATCAGCCGCCTCAGGCAGCGAATCCGCGACCACGTCGCGGCCCCCGGCAACGAATGACGATGGAACCGACCATGGAACTCGACGAACTCAAGCACGCGTGGCAGTCGCTCGACCGCCAACTGCAACAACAGAAGCGGATCAACCTGCAACTGCTGGCCGACAACCGCATTGCCGGAGCGAAGCGCGGGCTGCGCTGGCTGCAGGCGCGCAGCGTGATGCAGGTCGCGATCGGCGTCGTGCTGACCGTGTTCTTCGCACGGTTCTGGACGTCGCACCTGGGCAACCTCCCGCTGGTGCTCTCCGGCATCACCCTGCACGCCTACAGCGTGGCGCTGATCATCAGCGGCGTGACCGAACTGCTGCTGGTGATCCGCACCGACTACGCGGCGCAGGTGGTGACGATCCAGAAGTACGTGACCCTGCTGCGGCAGTGGCGGGTGCGCAGCCGGCTCTGGTTTGGGCTGGCGCAGTGGCTGCTGTGGGTGCCGGTGATGCTGGTCCTGCTCGCGTGGCTGGCTGGCTTCGACCTGTGGGCGCATTCGCCGGCGACGGTCCTGGGCTGCCTGGCCGTCGGCGTCGCGGGGCTGCTGGCGACGCTGTGGCTGATCCACTGGTCGCCCGCGTCGGTACGCCGGCGGGTCGGGAACTACTTCGACGACCAGAGCACCGGCGCGGTACTCAGGCGCGTGCAGGATTCGCTCGACGAGATCGACCGCTTCGAACGCGAGTAGGTCGCCGGATGCAGGGAACGACCGTGGCCCTCGCACGACGGGCGAGAGGCTCGCGGCTGAAACGATCACTCGACGGCAAGGCAATAAAAAAGGGCCGGTTTCCCGGCCCCCTTGTCCACTTCGACCTGCTTCAGCCGTCGCTGCCCGGCCCGCGCAGGCTGTAGCCCGAAACCCGCCAGACCTTGTCCTCGTCGAGGCGGAACGACACCAGTTCACGCACCGGCTGCTCCGACTCGGCGAACGTGGTGGGCACTGCGACGTTGAGGTAGAAGCCCTCGGGCACCTGCGCCCCGGCCGGGAACTGCGAACGGCTCACGGCGGGGTTGCCGCGCGAGGACATCTCGCCCAGCTTGTTGCGGTCGATGGTGATCTGCTTGACGAAATCGTCGCGAGTGACCAGCCGCTTCATGGTCGCCGAGGCGTTGTCCCAGATCTGGCCGATCTGGTTGGCATCAACCATCTGCATGACCTGCAGTGCGGCCTTGCTCATGTCGCTGTTCTGCTTGGCCAGCTGCGCCTGCTGCTGCGGCGTCAGCTGCTGCTGGGCCGGACGCGCCTGCTGCTGCGTCGCCTGCTGCTGCGTCGCCTGCTGCGTCGGAGGTGCCTGTTGCTGCGCCGCGGCGGTGCCGATGAAGGCCAGGAGGGCGGCGGACAGCAGGAAACGATGGTTCATGCGGGTTCCTCGATGCAGGTTCTGGATGTCGGGTGAGTCTACGCCAAGCCGTGGCGTGGCCGGAAACCCCTGGATTCCACGTAG
>DATCYC010000294.1:0-2793 GCA_036570525.1 Luteimonas sp. | reverse complement strand
ATGCGGTTCGCGATGATGCCGCCCGCGCGACAATTTCTTCTACCACGAGATGATCTCGCACCCGGCGCTGTTCACCCATGCCAACCCGCGCGACGTGGTGATCATCGGCGGCGGCGACTGCGGCACCCTGCGCGAGGTGCTGCGCCACGAAGGCGTGGCAACCGCGGTGCAATGCGACATCGACGAGCAGGTCACGCGGATGTCGGAGAAGTATTTTCCCGAGCTGTGCGAATCCAACGACGACTCGCGCGCGCGGCTGCTGTTCGACGACGGCATCGCCTACATGGCCAACTGCGCTCCGGGCAGCGTCGACATCGTGATCGTCGATTCCACCGACCCGGTCGGCCCGGCCGAGGGCCTGTTCAACAAGGCCTTCTACGAAAGCTGCTTCCGCGCGCTGAAGGACGACGGCATCCTGGTGCAGCAGTCGGAGTCGCCGCTGGTGCTGCTGGATCTGATCAGGGAAATGCGCGGCGAGATGGGCAAGGCCGGCTTCACCGCGTTCAAGACGCTGCCCTTCCCGCAGCCGTGCTACCCGACCGGCTGGTGGAGCTGCACGCTGGCGAAGAAGTCGGGCGACTTCCACTTCCGCAAGGTCGATGCGCGCGCCAAGAAGTTCGAAACGCTTTACTACAGCGCCGACACCCATCATGCGGCGCTGACGTTGCCGCCGTTCGTGGCGGCCGCGCTGGAGAACTAGCGCCGCCACTACCCGGGCACGCGGGGCCCGCCTCCGGCCGCCAGCGTTGCGAAGAATCGAACACTGCGTGTCCGCGGTAGCACGCCAAAGTGTCGGAAACATGTCGGAATTGCGTTATATTTACTGTACCGCGCGGTACAGCATAGCCGCACGCTCCTCCCCCCAATGCGAGCAACGTGCAGCGCGCCCTCCCCCAGATGACGGCGCTGCACCCCGACACAATGAATACCAGCCTCCAAACCGTTGCGCCGCCCGCGCCCGACGCGAGCCTGCGCATGCTCAAGCACGGCACCCGGCTGCTCGAACCGGACGTTTACGTCGCCCGGGTCGGCGCCCGCCAGGCCGTCTTCAAGGACTATCGCCGCTACAAGTGGACGCCGCTGGCACCGCTGGCACGCCTGCTGGTGCGGCACGAGGCGCGCGTCCTCGACCGTCTGTCCGGCTGGGGCTACGCGCCGGCGCTGCTGGGCACGGTCGGCGGACTGGTGCTGGGCATGGAGTTCATCAACGGCAGGGTGCTCGGCCACGACGTGGCGATGGTGTCGGACGAGGTCTTCCGGCAGCTGCGGTCCGCCGTCGCCACCCTGCACGCCGCCGGCATCGCCCACAACGACCTTCACCGCTCCAACATCCTGGTCAGCGGCGGCATGCCGATGGTGGTCGACTTCGCCTCGGCGCTGCTGATGCCGGCCTGGCTGGCGCGCAGCCCGCTCGGCCGCCAGCTGCGGCGCAGCGACCTGGCCAACGTGGTGAAGCTGCAGTCGCGCCTGACCGGCACCGTGCCATCGCGCGCCGAAGCCGCCGCGCTGGCCGAGCCCCGCTGGGTACGCACGATCCGCAACGCCTGGAAGCGCCTGTACCGCGGCAAGGCCTGAGCGCGCGGCGCGAACCTACAGCGCGTCGCCGTCCAGTTCGCCGGTGCGGATCCGCACCACCCGGTCCAGCTCCCAGACGAAGACCTTGCCATCGCCGATCTTGCCGGTGCCGGCGGCCTTCATCACCGCCTCGACCACGGCGTCGGCCTGGTCGTCGGTGACCGCGACCTCGAGCTTGATCTTGGGCAGGAAATCGACCACGTACTCGGCGCCGCGGTACAGCTCGGTGTGGCCCTTCTGGCGGCCGAAGCCCTTGACCTCGGTGACGGTGATGCCCGCGACGCCGGCGTCGGCCAGCGCCTCGCGCACGTCGTCGAGCTTGAACGGCTTGATGATCGCCACCACCATTTTCATCGATCGCGTCCCCGGCTGCGGATGCGACCAGCATAACGCGGGCACGCGGCCCGACGAACACGCCGCCCGCCCGCGGCTGCCCGCAACGGCGACGTCGCGGCGGCCGTGTCAGACTTTTCCTACACCACGCCGCGCATTCGCCTGATGGTGCCGGCGCGGCCGGTGCGACAAGCTGCATGCACACCCCAGGAGCCATCCCCATGATCGACCTCAACCACATCGACGACCTCGCCCGCCGCCTGAGCGGCCTGGTCCCGCCGTCCATGCGCGAAGGCCGCGAGGAACTGCAGCAGAACTTCAAGGCGGTGCTGCAGTCGGGCCTGTCGCGGCTGGACCTGGTGACGCGCGAGGAGTTCGACGTGCAGCGCGCTGTGCTGCTGCGCACGCGCGAGAAGCTGGACGCGCTGGAGCAGCTGGTGGAACAGCTCGAGGCACGGCTGGCGGCCACGCCGGCCGCACCGCAGCAGCACTGAGCCGGCCGCCATGTCGCTTGCGCTCGTGCACGGACGTGCGCGCGCAGGAGTCCACGCCCCCGAGGTCCGGATCGAGGTCTACCTCGCCGGCGGCCTGCCGCGGATGAACATGGTCGGCCTGCCGGAGGCGGCGGTGCGCGAGTCGCGCGACCGCGTGCGCGCCGCGATCCGTTGCGCGCAGTTCGAGTTCCCGCAGCGCGCGATCACCATCAACCTCGCCCCCGCCGACCTGCCCAAGGACGGCGGCCGCTTCGACCTGCCGATCGCGCTGGGCATCCTCGCCGCCAGCGGGCAGGTGCCGGTGCAGGCGCTGGCGCAGTGGGAGTTCCTCGGCGAGCTGGCCCTGACAGGCGAACTGCGCGCGGTCGACGGCGTGTTGCCGGCCGCGCTG
>DATCYC010000293.1:0-1735 GCA_036570525.1 Luteimonas sp. | reverse complement strand
TGCTTCAGGTGCGCCATGTGCACGCGGATCTGGTGGGTGCGGCCGGTTTCCAGGCGGCATTCCAGCGCGGTGTGGGCACGGAAGCGCTCGCGCAGGCGGTAGTGGGTCGTCGCGTCGCGGCCGTCGTCGCGCACCGCCATGCGCAGGCGGTCGCGCGGGTGGCGGTCGATGGCGCCGCTGGCGGTGCCGCCGCTGACCAGCGCGCCGACCACGATCGCCAGGTACTGCCGGTGCACCGCGCGCGCCGAGAGCTGTTCGACCAGCGCCGCGTGCGCCTGCAGCGTGCGCGCGACCACCATCACGCCCGATGTGTCCTTGTCGAGCCGGTGCACGATGCCGGCGCGCGGCAGCGCTGCCAGCGACGGGTCGCGGAACAACAGCCCGTTGACCAGGGTGCCATCGGGGTTGCCCGCGCCCGGGTGCACCACCAGCCCGGCCGGCTTGTCGATGACGAAGACGTCGGCATCCTCGTACAGGATCGCCAGCGGGATGTCCTGCGGCTCGGACTCGGTCCGGGTGTCCAGCAGGACCGACAGGGTCACCGCCTCGCCGCCGCGCACGGGCTCGCGCGGGCGCACCTGCGCGCCGTCGAGCAGGGCGTCCCCGGATTTGATCCATTCGGCCAGGCGCGAGCGCGAGAACTCGGGGAACAGCTCGGCCAGGACGGCGTCGAAACGGCGGCCGGCCGCGGTTTCCGGCACCTGGGCGCTGCGCTGTTCGGGCTGGGCGCGCTCGGGCGCGGAGGGCTTGGGCATACGGACGGTGTCGGTTCAGTCGCGAACCGCGATGGCGATCACGGGCTGTTATTATCCGCCCTTCGTGCCTTCCGCGACCAATCGGCTCCCCATGACCCCACGCCTGTCCTCCCCGCACCACGTCCGCAACGTGCTGTTGCTCCTGCTGCTGGTGCTGTTCACCGCCTCTGGCTGCGCGCGCCTGAAGGGCATGTTCAAGGATCAGGATTCCCTCGAAGGCCAGCCGGTCGCGGAAATCTACGCCAGGGGCCAGAAGCAGATGCACGGCGGCAACTGGAGCGGTGCCGCCACCACCTACAAGCGGCTGGTCGCGCAGTACCCCTACGGCCCGTACACCGAGCAGGCGCTGATGGAAACCGCCTACGCCCACTACAAGAGCGGCAACAACGAGGAGGCGATCTCATCGATCGACCGCTTCATCCGCACCTACCCGACCCACCGCAACATCGCCTACATGTACTACCTGCGCGGGCTGGTGAACGCCAACCGCGACACGGTGTTCCTGCAGAAGGTCTGGACGCTCGACGCCAGCCGCCGCGACCTGGCCACGCCGATGCAGGGCTACAACGACTTCAACACCGTGGCCACCCGCTACCCCAACAGCCGCTACGCCGCCGACGCGCGCCAGCGGATGGTGGCGCTGCGCAACCTGTTCGCGCGCCATGACATGGAGGTGGGCCTGTACTACCTGCGCCGCGGGGCCAACGTCAGCGCGGTCGAACGCGCCAAGTACCTGCTGGAAACCTACCCGCAGAGCGAATACCAGAACGACGCCGTGGCCCTGCTGGCCGCGGCCTACACCGGCCTGGGCAACGAGACCCTGGCGACGGACGCCGAACGCGTGCTGCAGCAGAACGACCCGCAGCACCCGTACCTGACCGGCGACTGGCCCGACTATCCGTGGACGATCCGCAAGCTCAACCCGTTCGCGGGCGAGAAGTCGGCGCTGGACAACGAGGAATAACCCGACCCAGGGGCCC
>DATCYC010000292.1:0-7250 GCA_036570525.1 Luteimonas sp. | reverse complement strand
CGGATAGTCGGCCTCTGGCGTGCGCTTGCCGTAGCCGCGCTCGCTGGCGGTAAGGATGTCGCCCTCACCGTCGACCACGATCAGGCTGCACACCTCCTCGCCCGGCTCCAACCTCATGCCACGCACGCCGGTCGCGGTGCGACCCATCGGGCGCACGGTGCTGCCGGCGAACCGTACGGCCTTGCCGTTGCTGGCGAACAGCATGATGTCGCGATCGCCGTCGGACAGCTCCGCGTTGACCAGGGCATCGCCCTCGGCGAGGTTGATCGCGATCTTGCCGCGCTGCAGGCGGTAGGCGTATTCGGTCAGCGGGGTCTTCTTGACCGTGCCGTTGCGGGTGGCGAAGAACACGAACAGGTCCTCGCTGTACTCGCGCACCGGCAGGACGGCCTGCACCTGCTCGCCCTCCTCCAGCCGCAGCCAGTTGATGATCGGGCGACCGCGCGCATGCGGCCCGGCGTCGGGCAGCTGGTGCACGGGCAGCCAGAACACCCGGCCGGCGCTGGTGAAGGTCAGCAGCGTGTCGTGGGTGTTGACCAGCCACAGCTTGTCGATGAAATCCTCTTCCTTGGTCGCCGCCGCGTTGCGGCCGCGGCCGCCGCGCTTCTGCGCGCGATAGCTGCTGACCGGCTGGCGCTTGGCGTAGCCCGAGTGCGAGAGCGTGACCACCACGTCTTCCGGGGCGATCAGGTCGAGGATGTCCAGGTCTTCCTCGCTGGCGCGGATCTCGCTGCGACGGTCGTCGCCGAACTCCTCCTTGACGTTGCGCAGCTCGGTACGGATCACCTCCAGCAGTACGTCCGGATCCTCGAGGATCTCGATCAGGCCGCGGATGGTGTCCAGCAACAGCTTGTACTCCTCGGTCAGCTTCTCCTGCTCCAGCCCGGTCAGGCGGTGCAGGCGCATCTCGAGGATCTGCTGTGCCTGGGTCTCGGTCAGCTGGTAATGGCCGTCCACCAGGCCCACGCCCCGGGGCAGGTCCTCCGGACGCGAGGCGTCGCTGCCGGCCGAGGCGAGCAGTGCGCCGACCAGGCCCGGCTCCCAGGTGCGCGCCAGCATCCGCTCGCGGGCCTCGTTGGGGTTGGCCGAGGTCTTGATCAGCTCGATCATCTCGTCGATGTTGGCCAGCGCGACGGTCAGGCCTTCCAGCACGTGGGCGCGGGCGCGCGCCTTGCGCAGCTCGAAGATCGTCCTGCGCGTGACCACCTCGCGGCGGTGGCGGACGAAGGCTTCGAGGATCTGCTTGAGGTTCAGCAGCTGCGGGCGGCCGTCGACCAGCGCCACCATGTTGACGCCGAACACCGACTCCATCTGCGTCTGCTGGTAGAGGTTGTTGAGCACCACCTCGGCCGAGTCGCCGCGCTTGACCTCGATGTAGATGCGCATGCCGTCCTTGTCGGACTCGTCGCGCAGCTCGCTGATGCCCTCGAGTTTCTTTTCCTTGACCAGGTCGGCGATCTTCTCGATCAGCCGCGCCTTGTTCACCTGGTACGGGATCTCGGTGACGATGATCGATTCGCGGCCGTTGTCGGCCACCTCGACATCTGCGCGCGCGCGCATGCGCACCCGGCCGCGGCCGGTGCGGTAGGCGACGTGGATGCCGCCGACGCCGTTGATGATGCCGGCGGTGGGGAAGTCCGGGCCCGGGATGTGTTCCATCAGCCCGTCGATGTCGATCTGCGGATCGTCGATCAGCGCGATCAGCGCATCGACCACTTCCGACAGGTTGTGCGGCGGGATGTTGGTGGCCATGCCCACCGCGATGCCGGCCGAGCCGTTGACCAGCAGGTTCGGGAACCGGGTCGGCATGACCGTCGGCTCCAGCTCCTTCTCGTCGTAGTTGGGCTGGAAGTCGACGGTTTCCTTGTCGATGTCGGCCATCAGCTCGTGGCTCAGGCGCGCCATCCGCGCCTCGGTGTAGCGCATCGCCGCCGCCGAGTCGCCGTCGATCGAACCGAAGTTGCCCTGCCCGTCGACCAGCATGTAGCGCAGCGAGAACGGCTGCGCCATGCGCACCAGGGTGTCGTACACCGACTGGTCGCCGTGCGGGTGGTACTTGCCGATCACGTCGCCGACGATACGCGCCGACTTGAAGTAGGGCTTGTTGCTGTGTGCGCCGAGCTCGTTCATCGCGAACAGCACGCGCCGGTGGACCGGCTTGAGGCCGTCGCGGACGTCCGGAAGTGCGCGCCCCACGATCACGCTCATGGCGTAATCGAGGTAACTGCGGCGCATCTCGTCCTCGAGATTGACGGGGATGATTTCCTGGGCAAGCTCGGCCATTGCGACTCTTTTCGATGTGGATCGGGAGCGTGCCCGGCGCCGCGAAAAACCGTTTCGCGCGCACTTCGGCACAAGCGTGAAATTCTAGCACGAAACACCCTTCCGATGCCCGATTATTTCCACGTGGAAACAAGGACTTGCGGTGTTTTTTTGAGCGCCGGGCGGGCGCTGGCGAAACGGCGGGGCAAGACTCGCCCCGTGCTTCACCCAATCCCCGTGGGAGAGGTTTCAGCCGGGGGGCTTGATCTCACTGGCCCGGTTCCAAAACCTCGCGACTGAAGCCGCTCCCGCGAATGCGGGTTACCCGAACATCGCCCGCATCGAAGCATCATCGGGACGCTCGACGATGCCCTTCTCGGTGACGATCGCATCGATCAGCGCGGCCGGGGTAACGTCGAACACCGGATTCCATGCACGGATCCCCTCGGCCACGATGCGGCTGCCGGCGACGCCGAGCAGTTCGGCCGGGTCGCGCTCCTCGATCTCGATCAGGTCGCCCGACGCCGTGTCCATGTCGACCGTCGACGACGGCGCAACGACCATGAACTTCTTGCCGTGGTGGCGGGCCGAGATCGCCAGCTGATAGGTACCGATCTTGTTGGCCACGTCACCGTTGGCGCAGATGCGGTCGGCGCCGACTACCACCCAGTCCACCTGCCCGTCCTTCATCAGGTGCGAGGCGGCGGCGTCGGCGATCAGGGTCGCGTCGATGCCGTCCTGCTGCAGTTCCCAGACGGTCAGTCGCGAACCCTGCATCCACGGCCGCGTCTCGTCCGCGAACACCTTGTCGATGCGTCCCAGCGCGACGCCGGCGCGGATCACGCCCAGCGCGGTGCCGAAACCAGCGGTAGCCAGCGAGCCGGTGTTGCAGTGGGTGAGCACGCCGCTCCCCGGCTCGATCAGCCCGGCGCCGAGCTCGCCCATGCGGCGGTTGGCGGCGAGATCCTCGACTTCGATCGCGCGCGCCTCGCGTTCCAGCATGTCGCGCCAGTCGTCGCCGGCACCGGCCAATGCGCGGCGCATGCGCGCCAGCGCCCAGGCCAGGTTGACCGCGGTGGGACGCGCGGCGTTGAGGCGCTGCAGCGCGGGTTCGATCGCCACGAGTGCGGCGTCACCGTCAGCGGCTTCGACCTCCTGCGCCGCGAGCACCGCGCCCCACGCCGCGGCAATGCCGATCGCCGGCGCGCCTCGTACGGCCAGGGCATGGATGGCAGCAGCCACCTCGTCGCTGTTTGCGCAGGCCAGGTACTCAACCTCGAACGGCAGCCGGCGCTGGTCCAGCAGCTCCAGCGATTGCCCGGTCCAGCGGATCGGGCGGATGCGGTCATGGCGGGCGAAGTCGATCTCGGATACGGGCGTGTCTTCCATCGCCCCAGTCTAGCGGGCGGCATGCGCAGCCGCGCGTGCCGCCACCTCCGCAGGCAGTCCGTCAGTAGACGCGGAACTCCGCGCGGCAGCCGCCCCGCACCCAGATGCCGCTGCGGTCCCAGCCCCAGTTCTGGCCCTGCACGCAGCGCGTCTTCGACAGCTGCCGGACGATGTCGACCCCGCGCCGGACCGAGACGTTGCAGCGGCGCTGGCGGCGGTCGTTCGACTCGCAGCGCACCGTCTGCCCGTAGTAGTTGTCGCCGGGACGGTTGCCGTAGCCAGGACCATAGTTGCCACCGCCCGACACGAATTCGGCGCGGCAGCCGTTGGAAACCCAGACCCCCCGGCTGTCGTAACCCCAGCTGCGCCCCTGCACGCAGGACGCATCCGACAGGCGCCGCGTCAGGCGCACGCCGCCGCGCGTATCGATGTTGCAGTGCCGCGTGCGCCTGTCCTTGGACTCGCAGCGGACCGTGCTGTTGCCGTAACCGCTTCCAGGATAGTTGCTGCCGGGATAGCGATCGCCCGGATAGCTGCCATTCGGATAGCCTCCGTAACCGTAGTCGCCGGGATATCCGTATCCGACGCAGCCCGCCAGACTGGCCGCCGCAAGCGCGATGACGAATCCGATTGCAATCTTCATGGCAAGTTCCTCGCTGCGAATGGAACGGAATCTACATCTTCCATGTGAACGGAAGCGCGAAAGCGCGCCCCTGCGTTGACATATCCGACAATCCGTTCAGCCGCGAGCAAAGTCGAAGGCCAGCACGTCCGCGATCGCATCGGTGCCCAGCATCGCCATCAGCAGGCGATCCATGCCCAGCGCGACGCCGGCGCAGCCCGGCAGTCCGTGCGCCAATGCGGCGAGCAGGTTCTCGTCGATCGCCGGCGGCTGCAGGCCGCGGCCCTGCCGGACCACGAGGTCGCGCTCGAAGCGCGCGCGCTGTTCGTCGGCGTCGGCCAGCTCGTGGTAGCCGTTGGCCAGTTCCAGCGGGCCCAGGTACAGCTCGAAGCGTTCCGCGACCGGCACCGCCGTCGCGTGGTCCGGCTCGCGGATGCGTGCCAGTGCGCACTGGGAGGCCGGATAGTCGAGTACCACGAGAATCGCGTCCGGCGAGAGGCCGGGCTGGATGCGGTGGGTCATCAGCAGGTCGAGCCAGTCGTCGCGGACCAGGCCTTGCGGGTCGATCACGACATCGCCAAGCGCATCGCGCAGCGTCTCGTCGGATGCGGTCATCGGGTCGATGCCGAGTTCGCGCAGGTAGAGGTCGCGGTAGGTCACCGATTCGACGCTCGCCTCGCGCCCGACCAGCGCCAGCGCCATGCGTACGAGTTCCGCGGTTTCGGCGGCAAGCTGCACGTGATCCATGCCGACCCGGTACCACTCGAGCATGGTGAACTCGGGATTGTGGCGGCCGCCGGCTTCGCCGTCGCGGAACACGCGGCCGAGTTCGTAGCAATCGCCGAGACCGGCGGCGAGCAGGCGCTTGAGCGGATACTCGGGCGAGGTGCGCAGCCAGCGCGTGCGCGGCCCGCCGTCGGTGCGGCCGGAGAATTCGAGCGCGAACGACGCGATGTTCGGCTCGGTGTTGCCGGCCTGCGACATGACCGGCGTCTCGACCTCGAGCACGCCGCGCTGGGCAAAGAATTCACGAACCGCCGCGTTGAGCCGCGCGCGCAGGCGCAGCGCGTCGAACGTTGCCGAGGGTTGCCAGTCACTCATCGGCTCTGATCCGTGGCAAACTGTTTTCGGCATCCACACGCGCTCATCCGTGTTCGGCGAGGAAAGCCAGCAGCCTGGCCTCGTCCCAGATCTCGATGCCGAGTTCCTCGGCTTTGGCCAGCTTGCTGCCGGCGGCCTCGCCCGCGACCAGGAAACTGGTCTTCTTCGACACGCTGCCGGCGGCCTTGGCGCCCAGCGCTTCGAGCTTTTCCTTCGCCTCGTCGCGCCCCATCGAGGACAGCGTGCCGGTCAGGACGACGGTCTTGCCCTCCAGCGGGCCAGCCTTCGTGCCGTCGCCCGCCGGTAGCAAGGCGCGCAATTCGGCCTGGGCGCTTGCGCTGCGCAACAGCAGCGCGGCGTTGGCCGGATCGTCCAGCCACGCGACCAGCGCGTCGGCGGTTTCCGACGGCAGGCCGGCGATGACCATGTTGTGTGCCGACGCATCCAGCACCGCCTGCGCGTCGGCGAAGGCGGAGCCCAGCTGCGCGGCGCGAACCGGCGTGATCTTCGGGATTTCAAGGTCGTCCAGCAGGCAGGCCAGGTCCAGCGATTCGCCCAGCTTCGCGTTCGGCGCACGCTCGTCGCCGATGCGCACGCCGCGTTCGAGCAGCTGGTCGATCACCTGCTGGTTGCCCGGCTGGTCGAGGAAATGGCCGAGCGCGCGCGCCACCTCGCCGCCGATGTCCGGCACGCGCTTGAACAGCGGCCAGGGCGTGTGGCGGATGAGGTCAAGGCTGCCGAACCACTGCGCCAGCGCCTTGGCCGTGCTCTCGCCCACGTGCTGGATGCCCAGCGCGTACAGGAACCGCGCCAGCGTGGTCTTGCGGCTGCGATCGATGGCGGCAATCAGGTTCTCGGCCCACTTGGTCGCGACCTTGCCGGCCTTGACCGTCTCCGGCGTCGTCCCGTCCCGCTCGTCGGCCTGGCGCTTCATCTCCAGCAGGTCGTCCAGCGTCAGGCGGTACAGGTCGGCCACCGAATCGAGCTGGCCGAACTCGCCCAGCGCCTCGATGTAGCGCTCGCCCAGGCCGTCCACGTCCATCGCACGGCGGCTGGCGAAGTGGAATACCGACTGCGTACGCTGCGCCGCGCACGAGAGTTCACCGGTGCAACGCGCGACCGACTCGCCCTCCTCGCGCACGATGTCCGAGCCGCAGACCGGGCACTGCGCGGGCATCGCCCACGGCGCCGCGTCCGGCGGGCGCATCCCGGGCACCACGGCGACGACTTCGGGAATCACGTCCCCCGCGCGGCGGACAATGACGGTGTCGCCCACGCGCACGTCCAGGCGCGCGACCTGGTCGGCGTTGTGCAGCGTCGCATTGGTGACGGTGACGCCGCCAACGAACACGGGCTTGAGTTTTGCCGCAGGCGTGGCCGCGCCGGTGCGGCCGATGTTGACGATGATGTCCTCGACGACGGTGGTCTGCTCCTGCGCCGGGAACTTGTGCGCGATCGCCCAGCGCGGCGTGCGGCCGACAAAGCCCAGTTCGCGCTGCGCGGACATGTCGTCGACCTTGTAGACGACGCCGTCGATGTCGAACGGCAGCGCATCGCGTTGCGCGCCGATCTTCCCGTAATAGGCCAGGCAGCCTTTCGCGCCGCTTGCGGTGCCCACCAGCGAGCTCACCGGGAAGCCCCACTCGCGCAGCCGCACCATCACCTCGGAGTGACGCGCCGGCATCGCCGCGCCCTCGACCACGCCCAGCGCATAGGCGTAGAACGCCAGCGGCCGGCGGGCGGTGATGCGCGGGTCGAGCTGGCGCAGGCTGCCGGCGGCGGCGTTGCGCGGATTGACCAGCGGCTTGATCTTGCCCTCGGAAGCGCGCGCCTGCTCGTTGTACTTCTCGAAGCCGGCGCGCGGCATGTAGACCTC
>DATCYC010000291.1:0-2786 GCA_036570525.1 Luteimonas sp. | reverse complement strand
GAGCGGACAGGTGGTCTACACCCGCGACGACATCGAGGTCGGCCGCAGCGTCTGGCAGAGCATCGGCGGCCAGCAGAACGGCTCGATCTGGGGCCACGGCGCGCTGATCGCGCCGGACTGGTCGGCCGAATGGCTGCATCTTGAAGTAATGGCCATGCTGGAGCTTCGCGCGCGTTCGGAGTTCGGCCTGGCCTACGACGCACTCGAGGACAGCGAGCAGGTCAAGCTCCAGGCCGAGATCCGGCCGGAGATCCGGCTCAACACCTACGACCCCGCCACCGGTTCGCTCGTCATCTCCGACGAACGCGCGCAGGCGATCGCGCAGGTGGCCGCGCACTACATGAGCGTGTTCTCCAACGACCCGGCCACCGCCGACCTGCGCGAGGCCTATGCGCTGCGCGAGGATCCGGTGCCGGACATGGAGCACCGGCGCATGATGACCGGGTTCTTCTTCTGGGCGTCGTGGGCGACGGTGACCGCTCGCCCCGGCGAAGTGAAGTCGTACACCAACAACTTCCCGCACGAGCCGCTGGTGGGCAACGTGCCGACCGCCAGCAGCTTCATGTGGTCGATGTTCTCGATCCTGTTCATGATCGCCGGCATCGCGCTGCTGGCCTGGCACTACGCGGTCTACCACGGCAAGGAGAAGCCGCTGGTGCCGCCGGAAAAGGATCCGGCCGCGGCGATCGTGGTCACGCCGTCGATGCGCGCCACCGCCAAGTACTTCTGGCTGGTCATGGGCCTGTTCCTGGTACAGATCCTGCTGGGCGCGACCACCGCGCACTACCAGATCGAGGGCCAGGAGGCCTACGGCTTCGCGCTCGCCGACTACCTGCCCTACGCGGTCACGCGCAGCTGGCATACCCAGCTGGCCATCCTCTGGATCGCCACCGCGTGGCTGGCGACCGGCCTGTACCTGGGCCCGGCGATCTCCGGGCACGAGCCGAAGTACCAGAAGCTCGGCGTGAACTTCCTGTTCGTCAGCCTGATCATCATCGTGGTCGGTTCGTTCGCCGGCCAGTGGATGGCGGTGATGCAGAAGCTCGGCCTGGCCAACAACTTCTGGTTCGGCCACCAGGGCTGGGAATACACCGACATCGGCCGCTTCTGGCAGATCTACCTGTTCATCGGCCTGATGCTGTGGCTGTTTTTGGTCGGCCGCGCGCTGTGGCCGGCGATGCGCAACAGGGCCAACGAGTCGCGGCATATCGCCGGGCTGCTGTTCCTGTCCACGGTGGCGATCGGCCTGCTCTACGCGGCCGGCCTGATGTGGCGCGAGGACACCCACATCTCGATCGTGACCTACTGGCGCTTCTGGATCGTGCACCTGTGGGTGGAAGGTTTCTTCGAGGTGTTCGCGGTCGCGGTGATCAGCTTCATCTTCGTCAAGCTGCGCCTGGTGCGCGGCAAGTCGGCGACGATCAACGTGCTGTTCGCCACGATCGTGTTCATGGCCGGTGGCGTGCTTGGCATGTTCCACCACCTGTACTTCGCAGGCGTCACGACGGGGGTGATCGCGCTGGGCGCGAGCATCTCGGCGCTGGAAGTGGTGCCCCTGGCGCTGATCGGCCTGGAGGCGCATGAAACCTGGAAGAGCAGCCGCGCCACGCCGTGGATGCAGCGCTATCGCTGGCCGATCCTGTTCTTCCTCGCGGTGAGCTTCTGGAACCTGGTCGGCGCCGGCCTGCTGGGCTTCCTGATCAACACCCCGCTGGCGCTGTTCTACATGCAGGGCACCAACCTCACCGCGGCCCACGGCCATACCGCGCTGTTCGGCGTCTACGGCATGCTCGGCATCGGCCTGATGCTGTACTGCCTGCGCGGCCTGAAGCCGGACGCGGTGTGGAAGGAAGGCCTGCTGCGCGGCGGCTTCTGGTCGATGAACATCGGCCTGGGCCTGATGGCCGTCCTGACCCTGCTGCCGATGGGCGTGCTGCAGCTGGAAGCGAACCTGGAGCGCGGCTACTGGTACGCGCGGTCGGCGGAGTTCATGAACCGTCCGATCATCGACCTGCTGGTGTGGCTGCGGGTGCCGGGCGACACGATCTTCGCGGTCGGCGCGCTGCTGGTGGCCTGGTTCGTGGTCCAGCTGTGGATTTCGCCCGGACGCGAAACGACGCCGGCGATGGAAACCGAACGCGCCGGCTGAGGCCGCTCCGGCGGCCACCCGGGCGCGGCGGCCTGCCGCTCCCGGGGCGGCAGGCCGCGACAAGCATTCGGACAGGGGCGCGCAAGCGCCCCTTTCCGTTTCCGGCGGCGCTGACCTGGATCAAGGTGGGCCGGGCGCAAACGCCGCAGACTGCGTCCATGGACAAGCCCCCAACTGCTCCCGCAACGGCGACGCTGTCGCCAGCCACGCTCGCCCGTGCGCCGCACAGGCTGCTGTTCTTCATCGGCGCGGCCAACGTGCTGCTGGCCATGTTCTGGTGGACGCTGTGGCTGGTCGAGGCGCGCTGGCACGTGCTCGACCTGCCGCAACCGGACGTCTACGGCGGCTGGCTGCACGCGATCGTGATGCAGTACCACGTGCTGGCACCCTTCATGTTCGGCTTCCTGCTCACGGTGTTCCCGCGCTGGATGGGACAGGACGACCTCACCGTCTGGCACTACGTGCCGGTGGGGCTGGGCCTGTTCGGCGGCCAGCTGCTCACCCTCGGCGGCGCGCTGGGGCCGGCGCACCTGCTGCACCTGGGAGCGGTGTTCACACTGGTCGGTTGGGGCACCGGGCTGCTCTACCTGCTGCGCATGCTGTGGCGCGACGGCGGCAAGACCTGGCACGCGGTGTC
>DATCYC010000290.1:0-1852 GCA_036570525.1 Luteimonas sp. | reverse complement strand
CCGGTGATCCGCCGCTACAACACCCGCGTACCCGGCGGCTGGGGCAACAGCGAGGAGATGCACACCGGCAACGTGATCGTGTTCCTGGAGGACTGGCAGAAGCGCGACCAGTCCACCGCCGAAGTCGCCGAATCGCTGCGCCAGGACCTGGGCGAACTCAGCGGCGTGCGCGCGCAGCCGCGCGTGGGCGGCGGCTTGGTCGGCAGCCGCGGGCAGCCGATCCAGATCGTGCTCGGCGGGCCGGAGTACCGGGAAATCGCGCAGTGGCGCGACATCATGATGCAGCGCATGGAGACCAACCCCGGCTTCTTCTCGGTCGATTCGGACTACAAGGAAACCCGCCCGCAGATGCGCGTGCAGATCGACCGCGCGCGCGCCTCCGACCTGGGCGTGAGCGTCACCGACATCGGCCGCGCGCTGGAAACGATGATGGGCAGCCGCCAGGTCACGACCTTCGTGCAGGAAGGCGAGGAGTACGACGTGCTGGTGCAGGCCGGCCGCGCCGGGCGCGCCGAGCCGGCGGACCTGGCTTCGATCCGGGTGCGCGCGCGCAACGGCGACCTGGTGCCGCTGTCGAACCTGGTCACGCTCAGCGAGCTGGCCGAGGCGGGCAGCCTCAACCGCTTCAACCGCCTGCGCGCGATCACCATCAGCGCAGGCCTCGCCTCCGGCTACAGCATGGGCGAGGCGCTGGAGTTCCTCGAAGGCGTGGCCCGCAACGAACTGCCCGATTACGCCCAGATCGACTGGAAGGGCGAGTCGCGCGAGTACCAGAAGGCCGGCAGCGCGGTGCTGCTGACGTTCACCCTGGCGCTGCTGGTGGTGTACCTGGTGCTGGCCGCGCAGTTCGAGAGCTTCATCCATCCGTTCGTGATCATGCTGACGGTGCCGCTGGGCGTGCTCGGCGCGCTGATCGGGCTGGCGGTGACGGGGGGCACGCTCAACCTGTTCAGCCAGATCGGCATCGTGATGCTGGTCGGGCTGGCGGCGAAGAACGGCATCCTGATCGTCGAGTTCGCCAACCAGCTGCGCGACGAGGGTCGCAGCGTGGCCGAGGCGATCGTCGAATCGGCGACCGTGCGCCTGCGCCCGATCCTGATGACCTCGATCGCCACCGCGGTCGGCGTGGTGCCGCTGGTGGTCGCCGGCGGCCCGGGCTCGGCCAGCCGCGCGACGATCGGCGTGGTGGTGATCTTCGGGGTGTCGTTCTCCACCCTGCTGTCGCTGTTCGTTGTGCCCGCGTTCTACGCCCTGCTGGCCCCGTACACGCGCTCGCCCGACGCCGTGGCGCAGGAGCTGGAAGTGCTGGAGAAGCAGAGCCCATCGGTCGGCGGCCACGCCTGACGTAAAGCCGCTCTCCCTCCGGGAGAGGAGAGGGTATGTAGGATGGGTAGAGCGAAGCGAAACCCATCATTCCGCGCCGCATGATTGCAGGCTGGACGATGGGTTTCGCTTCGCTCTACCCATCCTACGGTTCTGCGAGCGGCCATGGCCGCTCCCACGGGGTTGATGCCACCGGGCTCGCGTATCCTTCCCCGATGGTCGGTACAGACGCCAACCGGCAAACGGAAATCGAGGTTGACGCCACCACGCGCCTGCGCCCGTGGCGCGCCGACGACCTCGACTCGCTGCTCCTGCATGCCGATGACGAACAGGTCTCGCGCGGCACCAGCGACCGCTTCCCGTTCCCCTACACGCGAGCCGACGGCGGGGCTTTCCTCGCCGGGCACGTGGTCGACCTGGACGCGCCCGTGTTCGCCATCGAGATCGACGGCCAGGCGTGCGGCGGCATCGGCGTGCGGCCGGGGCAGGACGAGCGTCGCCACACCGCCGAGCTTGGCTACTGGCTCGG
>DATCYC010000289.1:0-5463 GCA_036570525.1 Luteimonas sp. | reverse complement strand
ATCATGGAAGGATACCCTGCAGGCCGCGGCCAGCCCCGGTCCGGCGCGCGCCAACCCCGTTCAGGCTCACGACCCGTTCACTGGATGGTACCGACCCTGACCTCATCCATGACGGAGCCCCCCATGACCCGCAACCCCTTCCGCCCGCTCGCGCTCGCCAGCGCCCTCGCCCTGACCTGCATGACCATGACCATGACCATGACCGCCAACGCCCAGACCCAGCCCCCCGCCGTTTCCGCCAGCGAAGGCACGCTGCTCTCCGTCTCGGCCCAGGCCGAGGCCAGCCGCGTGCCGGACGTGGCGTCGCTGTCGACCGGCGTGGTGACCCAGGCCGCCGACGCCAACGCCGCGCTGGCCGCCAACGCCACGCAGATGAACAAGGTGATGGCCGCGATCAAGGCCGCCGGCATCGCCGAGAAGGACATCCGGACCAGCGGCATCAGCGTCAACCCGCAGTACAAGTACGGCGACAACCAGCCGCCGACGATCACCGGCTACCAGGCCAGCAACACCGTGAGCATCAAGGTGCGCGAGATCGACAAGCTCGGCGAAGTGCTCGACGCGCTGGTCGCCAGCGGCGCCAACCAGGTCAACGGCCCCAGCTTCGAGATCGACCAGCCCGAAGCGGTCTACGACGAAGCCCGCCGCGCCGCGCTCGAGAAGGCGCAGCAGCGCGCGCGGATGTACGCCAAGTCGCTGGGGATGGAGGTGCGCCGCATCGTCAGCATCAGCGAAGGCGGCGGCTTCCAGCCCCCGCGCCCGATGATGATGGCCAAGGCCAGCTTCGACCGCGCCGCGGAGTCCTCGCCGGTGTCGCCCGGCGAGACCACGCTGACGGCGAACCTGGACGTGGTGTTCGAACTCGGCCGCTGAGCTGCGCCGGCGAGTCAGGCATGGATGAGCACGGGCTGCTTGCGCGGCACTGCCGCGCGCCCGTGAGAATGCCCGGCGCGCTGCGCCGGGCCGGGGGAGCCGCGTAGCGGCGTCCTGCCGAGCCGGGGAGCATCCCCCGGTCGGGGCGCCGCTGCTCCCGAAGCCCGCGCACCGCCTTGGCCGCTTCCGTTCGACTTGCGAAGCGTCGGGAGCGTAGCCCCGACCTACGGCCTCCCCGGACGCTCGTGGTCGCGTGGAGGCGCACTCAACCGTGGATCGGCCGATGGTTGCGCACCGACATCACCACGCCCAGGCCGGCCAACAGCGACACAGCCGCGGTGCCGCCGTACGACAGCAGCGGCATCGGCACGCCGACCACCGGCAGCAGGCCGGAGACCATGCCGCCGTTGACGATCACGTAGACGAAGAACGCCAGCCCCAGGCTGCCGGCCAGCAGGCGCGCGTAGCCGTCGCGCGCCTCCGCCGCGATCCACAGGCAGCGCCCGACCACGAACAGGTAGAGCACCAGCACCGTGGCCACGCCGATCCAGCCGAACTCCTCGGCCAGCACCGCGAAGATGAAATCGGTGGTGTGCTCGGGCAGGTAGTCCAGGTGCGACTGCGAGCCCTGCGTCCAGCCCTGGCCGCTCATGCCGCCGGAGCCGATCGCGATCTTCGACTGGATGATGTTCCAGCCGGCGCCGAGCGGATCGGATTCGGGATCGAGGAAGGTCAGAATGCGGTCCTTCTGGTAAGGCTTGAGCAGCCAGAGCCACGCCACAGGCGCGGCACCGGCGACGCCGCCGAAGGCGACCGCGAACCACCACCACGGCAGTCCGGCCAGGAACAGCACGAACGCGCCGCTGATCGCCACCAGCATCGCGGTGCCGAAGTCCGGCTGCAGCATCACCAGCGCGGTCGGCACGGCGATGATCACCCCGGTGGCCAGCACCGCGCCCACGCGCGGCGGCAGCAGCTGCCGGTCCAGGTACCAGGCCGCCATCATCGGCAGGCTCAGCTTGAGCAGCTCCGATGGCTGGAAGTAGAACAGCTTCAGGTCGATCCAGTGGCTGCCGTACCTGCCCGTGCCGATCGCCAGCACCAGCAGCAGCGGCACCAGGGTGGCGCCGTACGCCAGCGGCGTGACGTCGCGCAGCCGCGGCGGCGTCACCCGCGAAAGCACCCACATCGCCGCCAGCCCGACCGCGTAGCGCGCGCCCTGGGCATACACCAGCTGCATGCCGCTGTCGCCGCCGGCGCTGTACAGCACCGCCAGCGCGATCGCCATCAGCGCGAACAGGGCCGCGCACAGCGACCAGTCCAGCGTGCGCACGAAGCGCTGCAGCAGGTCCAGGAGCCAGCGCAGGATGACGTTCATGGCTGCATCCGGTTCAACGCCCCGCCCCCGGTCCGGCGCGGATCACCTCGATCGTGGCCGCGTCCAGCCCCGGGATCGCGGCACGGGCAGCGCGCAGGGGCGTCGGCGATGCTTCCGCGGGTTCCGCGCGCACGCCGATCGCGGTGACCGGGATCGCATCGGGATCGGGTTCGGCGTACTCGCCCAGCAGCCAGGCATCGAACAGCTTGCGCGCGATCGGCGCGGCCGTGGAGCCGCCGTAGCCGCCGTGCTCGACCATTACCGCCACCGCGATTTCCGGATCCTGCGCCGGCGCGTAGCCGATGAACCACGCCTGGTGGCGCAGGTGCAGCGGCAGCAGGTGCGGGTTGGTGCTGACGTTGCCCTTGCGGCTGACCCGCTGCGCGGTGCCGGTCTTGCCGGCCATGCGATAGGGCGCGCCGACCGCGGTGGCGCGGCCGGTGCCGCGCGGGTCGTACATCGTGCCGACCATGCCGTCCTGGATCGCCCGGATATGGACGAGGTTGTCGGTCAGGCGCGTCGGCGGCGGCTGCGACATCGGCGTCCAAGGGCTGCGGAAGCCGTCGCGCCGGTCGCGCGCCAGGTGCGGGCGGTGGCGCACGCCGTCGGCGGCCAGCGCGGCGGTGCCCTGTGCCAACTGCAGCGTGGTCGCGACCCAGTAGCCCTGGCCGATGCCGGCGATCACCGTTTCGCCCGGATACCACGGCTCCGGCCGGTGCTTTGCCTTCCATTCGCGCGACGGCACGATGCCGGCGTTCTCGCCGGTCAGGTCGATCCCGGTCGGCTCGCCGAAACCGTAGCGGTACATGTACGCCGCCAGCTTGTCGATGCCCATGTCGTAGGCGAGCTTGTAGTAGTAGTAGTTCACCGACGCGGCGATCGACTTGTGCAGGTCCACCCAGCCGCCGCCGCCGTGCGCGTCGCGGTAGCCGCGCTGCTGCCCGGGAATGTGGAACTCGCCGGTGCTGAACACCCGGTCCTCGGGCCGGCGCAGCCCGCTCTCCAGTCCCGCGAGCGCCATGAACGGCTTGATCGTCGAGCCCGGCGGCCCGCCGCCGAGCACGTTGCGGTTGAACAGCGGGCGCGAAGGGTTGTCCATCAGCGCGCGGTAGTCGGCGCTGGAAATGCCGTTGACGAACAGGTTGGGGTCGTAGCTGGGCAGGCTGACCATGGCCAGGATCCCGCCGGTGTCCGGGTCGATCGCCACCGCCGCGCCGTCGTGGTCGCCGAAGGCCTCGACCATGGTCCGCTGCAGGTCCACGTCCACGGCCAGTCGCAGGTCGGCGCCGGCGGTGGCCGGGATGCGCCCGACGCGGCCGAGCGCGCGGCCCTCGACGTTGGTCTTGACCTCCTCGTAGCCGACCTCGCCGCGCAGCGCCTTGTCGTAGTAGCGCTCGATGCCGGAGCGGCCGGTGTGGGTGAACAGCGCCTGGCCGGGGCCGTACTGCTCGATGTCGTTCTCGTCGGTGCGGCCGACGTAGCCGACGATGTGCGCCATCAGCGCGCCATAGGGATAGCGCCGGGTCAGGTAGGGCTCCACGCTTACCCCGGGGAAGCGCCACTGGTCCACCGCGAACCGTGCCACCTCGTCGGCGGACAGGCGCAGCTTCAGGGTCACCGCGCGGAAGCTGCGGTTGGCCTTGCGCTCCTGCTCGAAGCGCTCGATGTCCTCGGGACTGAGCGCGATGATCTTCGACAGCCGGGCGACCAGCGCCTTCGGGTCGCCGGCGTCCTCGGGCACCACATCGAGCCGGAACGCCGGCACGTTGTCGGCCAGGATCCGGCCCTTGCGGTCGTAGATGATCCCGCGCGCGGGCACCACCGGGCGCGGCTTGATCCGGTTGGCCTCCGAGCGCTTCGCGTAGTCGGCGTGGTCGAGTACCTGCAGCTTGAAGTACCAGCCGGCCAGCCCGCCCAGCGCCAGCACCACGATCACGAAGCCCAGCAGCGCGCGGGCGCGGAACTGCGCGGTCTCGCGTGCGTGGTTCTTCAGCCGGCGTCGCATCTGGCGCATGCAAGCAGGCCCCGGTCTAGGCCTTGCGCCGGCCGAAGCGCAGCGCATCGAGCAGCACGAACAGCGGCACCCACAGCACCATGCCCAGCAGCGGCGCCCACCAGTACGACCAGGGCAACTGTGGCTCGTCGAGCATCAGGTGCACCGCCGCAGTGACCACGCGATCGTTGAGCAGCAGGCCGCCGATCACCAGCGCCTGCTGCGCCATCGGGAAGAAGCGCACCTGCGCCCGGAAGCGCTGCAGGATGAAGACCATCACCACCAGCCGCAGCGCCTGCTCGCCGAGGATGCCGCCGAACGCGAGGTCGCCGATCACGCCCATCGCGAACGCGAACCCCAGGCCGGCGCGGTCGGGCTCCTCGATCACCCAGAACGCCACCACCAGCGCCAGCCAGTACGGGCGCAGCGGTTGCACCAGCGGCGGCAGCGGCAGCAGGCCGAGCAGCAGCGCGGCGATGATGCTGACCGGCAGCAGCCAGAGGCGGCGGGGGCGGGTCATCGGCTGGCCTCCTGCGGAGGCCGGGATTGGGGATTGGGGATTGGGGATTGGGAAGAGCGGGTCGCGGCGGCCGGGGCATCGCCGGCGCCGGCCTCCGCGGCGGGCGCATCGCCGCCCTGCTGTTGCTGTCCCGAATCCCCGCCCTGCTGCTCCGAATTCCCAATCCCCAATCCCGACTCCCGGCTCTGCTGCAGCAACAGCACGTCGCGTCCGCGGTCGAGCTGGGCACCGGGCGTGAGCTCGGCGACCAGGAACGCGCGGCTGTCGTCCGGGCGCAGCGTGGCCACGGTGCCGACCGGGAAGCCCGGCGGGAAGCGGCCGCCGAGTCCGGAAGTGATGATCGCGTCGCCGACCTTGACGTCGGCCGACAGCGGGATGTTGGGCAGTTCGAGCTGGTCGCTGCGGCCCTTGCCGTAGGCCACCAGGCGCACGCCGTTGCGCCCGACCAGCACCGGCACGGCGTGGTCGGGATCGGTGATCAGCAGGACGGTTGCCGTGGTTGGCGTGGCCTCGATGATCTGCCCGACCAGGCCGCCGGCGTCGATCACGCTCTGGCCCTCGCGCACGCCGTCGCGGGTGCCCGCGTCGAGGACCAGGCGCTGGCGCGTGGGGTCGAGGTCGATGTCCAGGATCGGCGCCAGCTGCACGTCCAGCCCGCCGCGTTCGGCCGCGCCCAGCAGCCCGCGCAGGCGCGCGTTC
>DATCYC010000288.1:0-7014 GCA_036570525.1 Luteimonas sp. | reverse complement strand
GGACTGATCGCGCTGTGCCTGGTGCTGCTGCCCTGGTATCCGTCGGGCATCAGCTACTTCATCTTCGGCTGCGTGATGCTGCGGATGCACTGCACGCAGTCGACGTTCGTGTACATCGGGCAACTGCTGCTGGCCAACGTGCTCTTCCTCGCGGCGGCGCTATGGATCGGATACCCATGGCAGTCCGTGGCGTGGACGCCGGTCATGACCCTGGTGATCGGGCTGGTGGTCAACGTCGAGCGCGCGACCAAGGAGCACGACGCCGAGATTCGGCTCTCGCACGACGAGGTGCGCCGGCTCGCCGGGACCGCGGAGCGCGAACGCATCGGCCGTGACCTGCACGACCTGCTCGGGCACACGCTGTCGCTGATCACGCTGAAGCTGGAGCTGTCGCGCAAGCTGTTCGACCGCGACCCGGCCGCCTCGAAGCGCGAACTGGAAGATGCCGAAGCCGTCGCCCGCCACGCCCTGGCCGAAGTGCGCAGCGCGGTCACCGGGATCCGCGCGGCCGACCTGGCCGCGGAGCTGGCCTCGGCGCGACTGATGCTCGAGTCTTCCCGCGTGCACCTGGACTACGACGCGCCACCGACCGGGCTGTCGCCCGACATCGAGCGCGGCCTGGCGCTGGTCCTGCGCGAGGCGGTCACCAACATCGCCCGCCACGCGCACGCGGGCGCCGCGCAGATCCTCTTCGTCCGCGATGGCGACCAGCTGGAGGTGACGGTGGTCGACGACGGCGTCGGCGGCGTCGACACGGACGGCAACGGCCTGGCTGGCATGCGCGAACGCATCGCCCGGATGGGCGGCACGCTGGCGATCGAATCGCCGCGCCGGCAGGGCACGCGGCTGCGGCTGCGGGTGCCACTGGTGTCCGCGGAAGCGGAGGCGACACCGGTCGCCGATGCCGCCGCCCGCGAGGACTACGCGATCGCCGACGGACACGCCACGTGAGGCGGCCACGCATGCCATCGGAAGCGGGGCCGCGCACGTGATCCGCATCCTGCTCGCCGAAGACCAGGCCATGGTGCGCGGCGCGCTGTCGGCGCTGCTCGGCCTCGAGTCCGACATCGAGGTGCTCGGCGCCGCAGCCGACGGCGAGATCGCCTGGCGCGAGCTGCAGCGCCTGCAGCCCGACGTGCTGGTCACCGACATCGAGATGCCCGGCCTGAGCGGCCTGGAACTCGCACAGCGCGTGCAGCGCCACGAGCTGGCGACGAAGGTCGTCATCGTCACCACTTTCGCGCGCGCCGGCTTCCTGCGCCGCGCGCTCGACGCTGGCGTGTCCGGCTACCTGCTCAAGGATGCACCGGCCGAGGACCTGGCCGAAGCGCTGCGCAAAGTCCACCGCGGCGGCCGCGCGATCGATCCGCAGCTGGCGCTCGACGCCTGGAGCGACGCCGACCCGCTCAACGACCGCGAGCGCCAGGTGCTGCGGCTGGCGGGCGAGGGCAGGTCGGCCGGCGACATTGCCGCCCAGCTCAACCTCTCGCACGGCACGGTGCGCAACTACCTGTCCGAGGCGATCGGCAAGCTCGGCGTCGGCAACCGCATCGAGGCCTACCGGATGGCGCGCCAGAAGGGCTGGCTGTAGCGCCGCGTTCGGGGCCGTCGAACCGAAACGTGCCCGCATTCATCCGCTCGTGCCGCCCACCCTGCGATCCTGTGCAGGTCTCGCTGCCCGATTCCCCGCCACAAGATGCAGACGGTCAAGGAAAGAACCCGCTTCGGCCTGCTGGTCGCCGCCCTGATCTTCATCGGGATCGGCGTCGGCATCCTGTACGGCGCACAGCGACTGATCGCCGACGCCCGCCTGGTCGCGCACAGCAACGAAGTCATCGGCCGCCTGGACGAGCTGGAGGCGCGCCTGCGCGACGCCGAGTCCGCGCAGCGCGGCTATCTCCTCACCGGCCGGGTCGACTACCTCGCCGATTACCACAACTCGCGCGAACGCCTGCCGGCGCTGGCGGCCACCGTGGCCGGCCTGGTCGCCGACAACCCGTCGCAGGCGCGACTGGCGCAGCAGCTGCGCGAGCAGACCAAACTGCGCCAGCACCAGCTGGCCAACACCTTGCTGCGCCACGAAAGCGACGGCCTGGCCGGGGCGCGCGCGGCAATGGGCAGCGACGTGTTCGAGACCTCGAGCGTGATCCGCGGCCTCAAGGCGCAGATGGCGGACGAGGAGCGCGCACTCCTCGGACAGCGCGCCACTTCCAACCGCAACAGCGCCAACGTATTGCGGGTGATCGCGGTGCTCGGCATCCCGCTCGGACTGGCGGTGACCCTGGGCGTCTACCTGCTGCTGGTGCGCGAAATCGCCAGCCGCGCCGCCGCCGAGGCCGAGGCGCGCGAGGTGCAGGCGCGGCTGCGCGAGGGCAACGCCGAACTCGAACACAGGAGCGGCGACCTGCGAGCGCTCAGCCGCTACGGCAGCATGCTGCAAAGCTGCGTCGATCCGGACGAGGCGCTGCAGCTGACCGTACGCGTGCTGTCGACCCTGCGCCCGGGCACCGCCGGCACCCTCTACCGGATGCGCAACTCGCAGGACCACGCCGAAGCCGTGCTGCACTGGGGCGAACACCCCGCTGCCAGCGCGACGTCGATACAGCCCGGGTCGTGCTGGGCGCTGCGGCGCGACCAGCCGCACCTCTCGCCCGATGCGGCGCAGTCGCATTGCCCGCACGTGTCGGCCGTGGAGCATGCCGGCGTCGCCACGGCCTGCATCCCGCTCTCGGCCCAGGGCACGCAGCTCGGCCTGCTGTACCTGAGCGATGACGACGACGGGTTCCTTTCGCGCATCGACATCATCGAGGCCGTGGCCGAGCAGCTGTCGATGGCGCTGTCGAACCTGTCGCTGCGCGAGAGCCTGCGCCTGCAGTCGATCCGCGATCCGCTGACCGGCCTGTTCAACCGCCGCTACCTGGAGGAATCGGCGACGCGCGAACTCGCGCGCTGCGAGCGGCGCGGGCTGCCGCTGTCGCTGCTGATGCTCGACATCGACCACTTCAAGGCCTTCAACGACGTCCACGGCCACGCCGGTGGCGACGCGCTGCTGGCGCAGTTCGGCAAGCTGCTGGCCGAGCACAGCCGCGGCGAGGACATCGCCTGCCGCTACGGCGGCGAGGAGTTCACCCTGATCCTGCCCGAAGCGCCGGCCGGGGCCGCGCTGCAGCGCGCCACGGCGATCTGCAGTGCGGTCGAGGCGATGCGCGTGCAGCACATGGGCCGCGAGCTTCCGCCGGTGACCGCATCGATCGGCGCGGCGACGTTCCCCGCCGACGGCAACAACTCCGAAGCCCTGATGCACGCCGCCGACGAAGCGCTGTACCGCGCCAAGCACGGCGGCCGCAACCGCGTCGAACAGGCGTCGGTGTAAGTCGCGGTTGTCGGCGGGATATCTCGCCTGCGGCGCCACTCAGCCGGACGGTGCCACCGCGGCGATCATGCCCTGCAGCGCGGCCAGGTGGCGGTCGAGCGCCCTGCGGCCCTTGGCCGTCAGCCGGTACCAGGTCACCGGCTTGCGTTCGACGAAGGCGCGGCGCAGCGCGATGTAGCCGTCGTCCTCGAGCCTGCGCAGCTGCGCGCCGAGGTTGCCGTCGGTCAGCGACAGCTGCTGCTTCAGCCGCGCGAAGCTGATCTCGCCGTGGCGGGCCAGCAGCACGCTCACCGCCAGGCGGACGCGGTGCTCGAGCACCGGGTCGAAACCGTCGAGGACGTCCATCGCTACGCCGCGGCAACAGGCTGCCGGAGGCTGGCGATGCCGGTCCACACCAGGGCGAGCGCGATCATGACGCCGGCCACCGTCCACAGATGGGGCGGGGCGAGCAGCACCAGCACGACGTACGCGGCCAGCATCAGCACCCCCACCCACAGCAGCGGACGTTCGAGGTGGACGCCGGCCAGCGCGTAGACCAAGCCGCCGACCAGCAGGAAGCCGGGCAGCGCGCCGTCCACGTCCACGAGCCCGACCGCGGCCGGCAGCATCGCCAGCATGAAGCCGGCGGCCGCGATCGCCCAGTGCAGCGCATAGCGTCGGCCCAGCGCCGAATCGTTGAAGCCGTGCCGGCGGCCGTCGCGCATCCCCAGCCACCAGCTGAGCGCCCCGCCGCCGATGCCGAACACGCACCAGTACAGGCCCGCCGACTGCGGGAAGAAATCGATCAGCGCGAATCCGGGCGGCACGATCGAGGCCCAGAGGAAATACACCGCCGGGACGCCGCGCCCCACCCGCTCGCGCCGGACGGTGCTGGTGACGTAGTCGAGGTCCTGCCGGATGCGGTCTTCGGTGGTCATGGGATGGTCCTGCGGTGATGGCATCGAGCAGTATGATAAAGTACTCTGAAATCCAGAGTCAATTGATGCAAGGCGACGCGCACGCGGTGGTCGAACCAAGAGCCGTCGGGGCGTAGCCCCGACCTACGCCAGGTCCGGGACTCGCGCACCGTGCCGCGTGCATGCACCCCATGACGATCCAGAAGACACCCCATCCACGAGCGCCGTAGGTCGGGGCTACGCCCCCGACGGGGACTGCCCGTCGCGCCCTGCAGCGTCGCGGACGACACCGCCCCGGAAGCCGTCGGGGGCGTAGCCCCGACCTACGCGCAGCGCTGCTTCAGCATCTCGTACGCAGCGCGCAGGCCCTGCGCTTCGCCGCCGGCGGGGCGACCGGGGCGGTCGCTGTCGTTCCACGCGTACACGTCCATGTGCGCCCACGGCTGCCGGGCCGGCACGAACCGTTCAAGGTAAAGCGCGGCGGTGATGCTGCCGGCCATGCGCGTGGAGCTGCCGTTGGCGATGTCGGCGACGTGGCTGGTCAGGTAGCGCAGGTACGGCCGCCACAGCGGCATCCGCCACATCGGGTCGCGCACGCGCGCGGCGGCGGCGAGCCAGGCGTCGGCCACCGCGTCGTCGTTGCTGTACAGCGCCGGCACGTCCGGGCCCAGCGCGATGCGTGCGGCGCCGGTGAGGGTGGCGAAGTCGAGCAGCAGCGCCGGCTCCAGTTCGCCGGCCAGCGCCAGTGCGTCGGCCAGGATCACGCGGCCTTCGGCGTCGGTGTTGTCGATCTCGACGCTTACGCCCTTGCGCGTGGCGACCACTTCGCCGGGGCGGAACGCGTCCGGGCCGATCGCGTTCTCCACCGCCGGCACCAGCAGTGTCAGCCGCAGCGGCAGCTTGCGCGCCATCACCAGCTCGGCGAGGGCCAGCGCGTGCGCCGAGCCGCCCATGTCCTTCTTCATGTTGCGCATGCCGTCGGCGCCCTTGATGTCCAGGCCGCCGGTGTCGAAGCACACGCCCTTGCCGACGATCACGACGTGCTCGTGCGCGTCATCGCCCCAGTCCAGGCGGATCAGCCGTGGCGCACGGTGCGAGGCGCGACCGACGGCGTGGATCGAGGGGAAGTTCTGTTCCAGCAGCTCGTCGCCGACGATGCTCTCGAACTTCGCGCCGTGCCTGTTCGCCATTTCGCGCGCGACGTCCTCCAGCTCCTGCGGGCCCATGTCCTGGGTCGGCGTGTTGACCAGGTCGCGCACGCGCACGCAGGCGGCGAGCACGTCGGCCACCTCGGGATCCAGGTCGCCGACCAGTTGCGCCGGCTTGCGCGTCGCGTCGCGGTAGCGGGTGAAGCTGTAGGCGCCCAGGCCCCAGCCCAGCTGCAGCGCGCGGCGGGCGTCGTCGTCGAGTTCGCCGCTGATCTCCCAATGCCCGGCCGGCAGCGACCGCGGCGCGTGCGCGTAGGAGAACGGGTCGAGCGCGTCGCCGACGCCGAGCACCGCGCCGGCCAGCGTGCCCTCGCCGCCGGGCAGGGTCAGCTGCGAACCGGACGCGGCATCGAAGCCGTGCGCCCGCATCCACTGCACCAGCGCCTTCGGCTGGCGTTCGCGCCAGGCCTCCAGGCCGTCGCGATTGACGAGGTACAGCGGACGCAGGGTCAGCGCCGGATCACGTTCGGCGAAACCGTTGGGCAGGGTCATGCGGTGGCAGCCTTGGAAAGTGGGGGCGAAGCCGCGTCGAGCCAGTCGGCAAGCGCGGCGAGGGTGTCGAAGTGCAGGTCCGGGCGGATGTCTTCATGCGGCCAGTCGCGCGATTCGCGGTCGATCCAGCAGCTGCGCAGCCCGGCGCGCGCGGCGCCGAGCACGTCCATCTCGATGTGGTCGCCCACGTGCAGCACCTCGCCCGGCGCGCACTGCAGCCGCGCGCACGCGGCGTGGAAGATGCTGGCCTCGGGCTTGGCCGCACCGTGCTCGCGCGGGCCGAGATTGAAATGGAAGTGGTGTCCCAGCCCGATGCGGTCGAGGTCGGCGTTGCCGTTGGTCACCGCCGCCACCGGCACCCGCGCGGCAATGCGGGCCAGTGCGTCGACGGCGTCGGGATAGCACTCGACCTGGTTGCGCGCTTCGTAGAACGCGTCGTAGGCGGCGTCGGCCAGCGCCGGGTCGCTGCCGCTTTCGCGCAGCGCCTGTTCCAGCGTCAGCCGGCGCAGCGCGCCGAGGTCGTGGGCGAGCTGCGGGTTGTCGCTGGACACGCGTTCGCGCAAGTCGCGCATCGCCGCGGCCGGGAATCGCAGCGCGGTGGCCGGGCTGTGTTCGTGCATCCATGCGTCGAGCACGCGTTCGATGCGTTTGCCGATGGGGGCGAACGGCCAGAGCGTGTCGTCGAGATCGAGGGTGATGGCACGGACAGGGAAGCTCACGGGGACATTCTACGCCGCCCGTCCGGGAGCTGCCGTGGCGGCCGCAGACCGCTGCGTGGCCAATCGCCGCTTGTCGGCCGCGAAGCAGACGAAACGCCCTTGATCTTGACGTTTTCTCTTGCGCACAACGCGAGATGCAAAGGTCAAACGCTTTCGCCTTCGGCGACTTCATTTCTTTTGATGAGCGTCAAAAGAAACAGAAGCAAAGAAAAACGCTTTGTGCCAAGGGCAAACCCGGCTGCCTGTTGATGAAGGGATTTTTCGAGAGGGCATCCTGCCCTCGCGAAAAACGCCGCACGTCCATGTGCGGCGCCCTACGGGTCTGC
>DATCYC010000287.1:0-2689 GCA_036570525.1 Luteimonas sp. | reverse complement strand
TCGCCGGCCGGCTGGATCGGGGTGGATTCGTGGATCACGCGCGCGTCGTCGAGCAGCAGCAGCGACCACGGCTGTTCCAGCGTGAAGCGCTGCCCGTCCGGCCCGTTGGCGTCGAACACGCGCGTCTCGGCGCCGCGGATGCCGCTGCGGTCGACGAGCAGCACGGCGACGAAATCGACGCCATCGCGGTGCGCGCCTTCCGGCGTCGGGCGGCCAATGCCGTCACTGGTGTCGATGCGGAACTGGTGCGCCTCGACGTACCAGGGCCGGGCGTCGTGGAGTCGCGAGACCTGCGTCGACAGCCCCAGCAGCAGCCGCGACCACGCGGGGCTGTTGGCGACCGCATCGGAGACCGGCTCGAACCAGCGCCGCAGCCCACCGTGCAGCGCGTTGTAGTCCTTCGACTGCCAGTGCGCGCGATGCGGCGCGCGTTCGAGGCGCCCGTCGTCGACCACGAAGCAGGCGTGGCGCCGGCGGCGATAGCTGCCGCCGTCGAGCAGGTACTCGTCGGGTGGCAGCGCGTCCCAGCTGGGCTTCAGGGTATCGAGGTCGGCCACCGCCACGCCGCACAGCCCGGCCACCGCGTCCGGGCCGAGTACGGCGTAGCCGTGCCCGCGCATCGCCGGCAGCAGCGCGTCGGCGGGCGTGAAGGGGGCGGAGAAGATGGCGACCATGGACAGCCTCCGGGGATCGGGATGCCGCGGCCGGCACGGACCGGCCTGCCTGAAACGCGCAAGCCCGCTCGAGGCGGGCTTGCGGTTTCCTGCTTGGCCGATGCTGCCCGCTGATCGCGGAAGAACCGGCTGGATTTGGCAGCCCCGGAAGGATTCGAACCTCCGAATGCCTGAGTCAGAGTCAGGTGCCTTACCGCTTGGCGACGGGGCTATGGAACCGATTTTAACCGAAAAGCCCGTGAATCACGCTGCACGGGCCCCTGGCTGGAAGCCCGCGCATCGCGTGTGCGGGCCTCGTGCGGACGAATCCGCTTAACGCTTCGAGAACTGGGTGGCGCGGCGTGCCTTGTGCAGACCGACCTTCTTGCGCTCGACCTCGCGTGCGTCGCGGGTCATGAAGCCCGCCGTGCGCAGCTCGCCCTTGAGCGACTCGTCGTACTCGACCAGCGCGCGGGCGATGCCCAGGCGGATCGCACCGGCCTGGCCGGTGGTGCCGCCGCCGCTGGCGGTGACGAAGATGTCGAAGCTCTCGGTGTTCTTGGTCAGCTCGAGCGGCTGGCGCACGATCATGCGCGCGGTCTCGCGGCCGAAGAACTCGTCGAGCGGACGCTCGTTGACGGTGATCTTGCCGGTGCCGCGGCGCAGGAACACGCGGGCGGTGGAGGACTTGCGACGGCCGGTGCCGTAATTCTGGGTGATTGCCATGTCTTTACCTTGAGAAGTCCGCACATGGATGTGCGGGCCTTTGCGAGGGACTCGCGTTAAATATCCAGGACTTGCGGCTGCTGGGCGGCGTGCGGGTGCTCGGCACCCTTGTAGACCTTGAGCTTCTTGTACATCGCGCGGCCGAGGGGATTCTTCGGCAGCATGCCCTTGACGGCGGTCTCGATGACGCGCTCCGGGTGGCGCTGCAGCGCCTGGCCGAGGGTTTCGCTCTTGAGATTGCCGATGTACCCGGTGAAGCGGTAGTACATCTTGTCGGCCAGCTTGTTGCCGGTGACGTGGATCTTCTCGGCGTTGATCACGACGATGTAGTCGCCGGTGTCGACGTGCGGGGTGTAGACCGGCTTGTGCTTGCCGCGCAGGCGGTGCGCGAGTTCGGCGCTGAGGCGGCCGAGGGTCTTGCCGGTGGCGTCGACGACGTACCAGTCGCGCTGGACGGTCTCGTTCTTGGCGGTGAAGGTTTTCATGGCGACTTTGATGTTCTCGGTCGTTGGTCGGGCTGATTCCGGCGCGCCGTGGCGGCGGAATTTTGCCTCGCGTTGTGATTACGGGACGAAAGAGGCGGAATGATACCGGCCCGGCGCAGGCGCCGCAAGTCGCCGGATCGCTCGCAGCAGGGGCCGGCCGGCCCCGCTGGCGCCCCGGCGGGCCGGCGGCGAGAATGGGCCGTCGGCTGCATCCGCCAGGCTTTCCCCGCCGTGCAGCGCCCGGACGCCCCCTCCCCGCCGACCGAGCCCCGCCATGCCCACGACCCGCCTGCAGCACCCCCTCGACCGCTTCCTGGACGAAACCCAGCGTGCGCTGGAAACCGTCTTCGGCAATCCGCCCGCCGCGCGCGACAACCCGGCCGGCGACACGCCGGAGGTGGCCCTGGACGACGCCGAGCGCCGCCACGCGGCCGGCCTGATGCGGATCAACCACGTCGGCGAGGTCTGCGCCCAGGCGCTGTACGTGGGCCAGGCCGCGGTCGCCCGCGACCCGGCCACCCGCGGGCACCTGCTGGAAGCGGCCCAGGAGGAAACCGACCACCTGGCCTGGTGCGCCGACCGCCTGCGCGAACTCGACAGCCGCCCCAGCCTGCTCAACCCCGTCTGGTACGCCGGCAGCTACGCCATCGGCCTGATGGCCGGCCTGCGCGGCGACGGCTGGAACCTGGGCTTCGTGGTCGAGACCGAGCGCCAGGTCGAGGCGCACCTGGACGAACACCTGCAGACCCTGCCCGGCGCCGACCTGCGCAGCCGCGCCATCCTGACCACGATGAAGGCCGACGAGGCCCGCCACGCCGACAACGC
>DATCYC010000286.1:0-5381 GCA_036570525.1 Luteimonas sp. | reverse complement strand
GAGGGCAGCGCCGGGCAGCGCCAGCGCGGTGGCCAGCGCCAGCGCAAGACGGGCGGGGGCCGGCATGGCTGCCGGGGCGGGAGACGGGAAGCGGGACGTGGCGGGGGGGCGTACGGCTCGGATCACGGGAAGGTTGCCTTGGCAGGTGACGAAACAATGTAAATGTTATAACATATCAATACTGGACATCGACCCTGCCGCAAGTCACGGCTCACCGAGCGCGAACCTCGCCCATGAATCCCCGCCTCCACGCCTTCCTCGACCGCTTCGGCGCCACCGGGTCCCTCATCTGCGCCGTCCACTGCGCGCTGCTGCCGCTGGTGCTGGCGGCCATCCCGTCACTCGGGCTTTCCGAATGGCTTGGCGACGGTTTCGAACTGGCCTTCGTCGTGTTCGCCACGTCGGTGGGCGTCTTCAGCCTGGTGTACGGCTATCGCCGCCACCGCCGGATCCGCGCCCTCGGGGTGCTGCTGGCCGGGCTCGCGCTGCTGTGGGCGGGCCTGTTGTTCAGCCCTTGGCACCACGGCTCGGTGGCGCTGCACGCCGCGGTGATGACCCTGGGCGGCACCCTGATCGGCGTCGCCCACCTGCTCAACCTGCGCCACGTGCATGACGCCAGCTGCGCGCATTGAACCAATGCGTCGCATTGGTTCAAGCCCAAAATTTGCGGGGCAAATTTCGGGCCCCGCTGTGTGCCTCCACACCCCGCCCCTTCGGGGCGCCCCCTGACTGCACTGAACCCATGCTGCGCATTGGTTCAATCCCAAAATCCGCTTCGCGTATTTCGGGCCCCGCTTCAATCCTCCATACCCCGCCCCTTCGGGGCGCCCCCTGACTCAGGGGGCTCTCCTCCAGACAGGTTCAGGGCGAAGGCAGCGCCGTCGCGCGTGATAGAATCCGTGCCCTCGCGCGCGTCGCGATCGACATTCCGAAAGACACGAATCCAGGAGCACGAGATGGGCAAGGGCGACCGCAAGACCGCCAAGGGCAAGCGCTACAACTCCAGCTACGGCAACGCCCGTACGCACGTGGCCACCAAGGCGACCGGCGCGGCTTCGGCCCCGGTGGCGAAGAAGGCCGCGACGAGGACGACCAGGGCACCGGCGAAGAAGGTCGTGGCCAAGAAGACCGTCGTCAAGGAGTAGGCGCCCGCACCGCAGGCGTCAACGAAAAGCCCCGCATCCGCGGGGCTTTTTCGTGGGGCAGGGCGTCAGGAGAACAACGTCAGGAGAACGCCTGCAGGTAACCCGACGACACGATGGTCTTGAGCAGCGGATCGACGATCCTGACGTTGCCGGCGACCAGGTGCCGGGGGCCGGTCTCGATGTGCAGCGGGCCGGTGGCGGCGCCGCGGAAATCGCAGATCCGGCCGCCGGCTTCGCGCACCATCAGGACGCCGGCGGCGATGTCCCAGGGCTGCACCCCGGATTCGAAGTAGGCGTCGCTGCGCCCGCAGGCGACGTAGGCCAGGTCCAGCGCGGCCGAGCCGGTGCGGCGGACGTCCTCGGCAGTGGCCAGCAGGTCGCCGACGCACTTGAGCTGGGCCCCGGCACGCTTGCGCTCGCGCGGCGGGAAACCGGTGATCACGACCGCGCCCGTCAATTCCCTGCGATCGGCGACGCGCATGCGGCGCTCGTTGACCTGCATGCCGCTGCCGCGGCTGGCGGTGAACAGCTCGTTGCGAAGCGGGTCGAAGATCACCGCGTGGATCGGCTCGGGGCCTTCGCACAGCGCGATCGAGACGCACCAGTGGGGGAAGCCGCGCAGGTAGTTGCTGGTGCCGTCGAGCGGATCGATGACCCAGGTATGGCGGCTGGGGCCGCGGTTGCCCTTCTGCGCGCCGCCTTCCTCGCCGAGGATGGCGTAGTCGGGGTTGGCCCGGCGCAGCTCCTTGATGATCGCTTCCTCGGCGAGGCCGTCGACCTCGCTGGCGTAGTCCATGCGCTCCTTCTCGACCACGTTCAGCGCATCGAGCTTGTGCATGTTGCGCAGCAGGACGTTGCCGCCGGCGCGCGCCGCCTTGACCATGACATTGACAGCGGGTTGTTGCATCGCGGACAGCTCCGGGCGCAGGCGGGGATCGGGAGGGAAAAGAACGGTGCCGGCTCAGGGCCGGCCGCGCAGTTTACCATTTGCACATGAACCTCGATCCCTCCGCCGCCGACCGCATCCGCATCGTGCTGGTCGGCACCCAGCACCCGGGCAACATCGGCTCGGCCGCGCGGGCGCTCAAGACCATGGGGCTCGACCGGCTGGTGCTGGTCGCCCCGCAGCGCTTCCCGCACGCCGACGCCATCGCAATGGCTGCCGGCGCCGACGACGTGCTCGAAGCCGCGCTGCGCGTGCAGACCCTGGCCGAAGCCGTGGCCGACTGCCGCCTGGTGCTGGGCTGCACCGCGCGCAGCCGGCGCGTGCCACTGGAGGAGATGTCGCCGCGGGCCGCCGCCGCCCGGGCACGCGCCGCGGCGCTGGCGGGAACGGAGGTGGCGCTGGTATTCGGCCGCGAGCGCACGGGCCTTGAGAACGACGAGCTGCAGCTGTGCCACGCGGCGGTGCATATCCCGGCCAACCCGGACTACAGCTCGCTGAACCTGGCCGCCGCGGTACAGGTGCTGGCCTACGAGTTGCGGGTGGCGCTGCTCGACGCGGACACCGCCGCGCCGGCACCGGACGGGCACGGGCAGGGCGGGCACGCCGACCCGACGGCCAGCCACGCCCAGATGGAGGGGCTGTTCGCGCAGCTGGCCCAGACCCTGGACGACATCGACTTCCACAAGGGCCGGGCGCCGGATTCGGCGATGCGCAAGCTGCGGCGGCTGTTCCTGCGCAGCGGCCTGGACGAGCGCGAGGTGCGGCTGCTGCGCGGCATCCTTGCCGACGCCCAGCGCATGGCGCGGCTGGCCGGGGAGCGGCGCTGAACCGTGCCGGCCGGGCTGCCCGCCGCGTGCTGCCAGACGGTATTTCGGCTAGGCTCGCAGGATTCCCGAATCCCGGCATGGCAACCTTGATCGACACGCTTGATCGCATGGGCAGGGCGCTGGTCATCGGCCTGCTCCTGCTGGCATTGCCATCGGGCGCGCTGGCCAACGACGACGACAACGTCCTGGTCCTGGGCCGCATCAGCGACAACCCGAAGGCGCATTACGAACAGCTCAAACCGCTGCTCGACTACGTGGTGCCGCGGATGCGCGACGTGGGCATCACCGAAGGCCGGATCCTGATGGCCCGCGATGCGCAGCAGATGGCCAGCTACCTGCGCCGCGGCCGCGTCGACTGGGTCACCGAGACAGCGGGAACCGCGATGCAGCTCCAGCAGCAGGCCGGCGCGGTCCCGATGCTGATCACCGAGCGCAACGGCGTGAACCGGTACCACTCGGTGTTCTTCGCCCGCCGCGACAGCAACATCGGTTCGCTCGAGGACCTGCCCGGCCACAGCATCGCGTTCCAGAACAGCGCCTCCACCAGCGCCTACTTCGTGCCGGCGACCGAACTGCTCGAGCGCGGCCTGCCGATGGAGATCCTGCTCTCGCCGATGGATCGCCCGGCCGCCGGCTCGGTCGGCTACCTGTTCGCACGTTCCGAACTCAACATCTCGACCTGGGTGGACAAGCGCCTGGTCGATGCCGGGGTGATGAGCAACCTCGACTGGGACAACCCGCGACGCATGCCGCCGGCCTACCGCGCCAGCATGAAGATCATCTACAAGACCGGCGACTACCCGCGCGCGGTGGAGATGGCACGCGGCGACCTCGACGAGCGCGTGCGCGAACGCCTGCAGCAGGTGCTGGCCGGGGCCGCCAACGACCCCGATGCGCGCGAGCCGCTGCTGCGCTTCTTCAAGACCACCCGCTTCCTGCCGATCGACGAGCAGGCCAGGCAGGCGCTCGAGTCGCTGCGCACGGGTATCGGGCGGGTCGGCAGGGAGATCGAATGAAGCTGCGCCACGGCCTCTATCCGCGCTTCCTGCTGCTTGCAGCCGGCGTGCTGGTGGTGGTGGCGGCGGTGGTCGGGGTGATGCTGCACCGGCAGGCGACGATGCAGCGCGACGTGGTCGCGCTCAGCCAGGAGTCGATCCACGGACTGCTGTTCAACCGGGTGCAGGAGCGCGGGGAGGCGGTGGCCGTCCAGCTCGCGGACTCGCTGGTCAACCCGCTGTACTACTTCGACCTCGACGCGATCGGCGTGGTGGTGCGCAACGAGCTGCGCCAGTCGGAGGTGAGCTACGTCATCGTCTACGACAACGCCGGCGCGGTGATCCACGACGGCTCCAGCGACATCTCCACCTACGGCCAGGCGATGCAGGATCCGCTGGCCTTCGAGGCGGTGGCCGCGCGCGACGTGCACATGCAGGTGCAGATGGAAGAGCGCCTCATGGACGTATCCGCGCCGATCCGGATCGGCGACCAGCGCATCGGCGGCGTCCGCATCGGCTACTCGCTCGAATCGGTGATGGACGAACAGCATCGTGCGACCGAGGCGATGCAGGCGCGGATGGACGACATCGGCTACCACCACGCGCTGTGGATCGTGCTGATGATGCTGGTGCTGGTGGCGATCGGGGTGGTGGTGAGCCTGGTCGTGCAGCGCTCGCTGGTGCGCCCGATCCGGCAGCTCGCCAACGCCGCGCGCGAGATCGAGGCGGGCAACTTCGCCGCCGAGGTGCCCGTGATCCAGCGCAACGACGAGGTCGGCGACCTGACCCGCGCGTTCTCGCGCATGGGCGACAGCATCGTGCGCCACGACCGCGACATCCGCCGCATGGCCTACACCGACGCGCTGACCGGGCTGTCGAACCGACTGGCGTTCCGCGAACACCTCGACCAGCAGTTGATGCTGGTGCGCGGCGCGGCGCGGCAGATGGCGCTGTTGTTCGCGGACATCGACGACTTCAAGCGCGTCAACGATACCCTCGGCCACGACGCCGGCGACGAAGTGCTGGTGCAGTTCTCCAACCGCATCCGCGACGTCATGGAGCGCAACGACGACGGCAACGCCACGCTCGCGCGCTTCGGCGGCGACGAGTTCGTGATCCTGCTGGAGCTGCCCGACGACAGCGAACTCGACATCCGCGCTCGCGCCAGCAGGCTGGCCGCGGCGCTGGTCGTCGAGCTGGGCCAGCCGATCCTGGTGCGCGGGCGGCAGGTGTTCCTCGGCACCTCGATCGGCGTCACGCTGTTCCCGGACGACGCGTCCAACGCGGCGATGCTGATGAAGAACGGCGACATCGCCATGTACCAGGCCAAGGTCGCCGGCAAGAACTGCCACCGCTTCTACAGCCGCGCCATGGACCAGGCGGTCGAGCGCCGCGTGCACATGGAGCAGGACCTGCGCGGCGCCTGGGAACGCGGTGAACTGAGCCTGGTCTACCAGCCGGTCTACCG
>DATCYC010000285.1:0-2794 GCA_036570525.1 Luteimonas sp. | reverse complement strand
TCGCGCAGCGCCTGCTCGGCCGCGGCCAGCGCGGCGCCGGCGTCCTCGAAACCCGACTGCAGCGAGGCGTAGCCGACCAGCGCGCGCAGGCGCAGCGGTTCGCCCTCGATCGTCAGCTGGTGGCGGGTGATGCCGTCGCGCAGGCTGCGCGCGAACGTGCCGAACTCGCGCGCCGCCAGCTCCGCGGCGTACACCACGAAGGTGTTGTCGTTCAGGCGCGAGACCAGGTGCTCGCCGGCCAGTTCGCCGACGTGACGCCCGGTGTCGACCAGCGCGCCCTCCAGCGCCGCGTAGCCGAAGCGATCGCGCAGCGCGGTGGTGTTCTCGATCTCGACGAAATACAGCGCGCCGCGCGCCTGCTCCGGGATCGCCTCGCCCAGCCGCTGCAGCATCGTCGTGCGCGTGTGCAGTCCGGTGACCGGATGGCGACCGTCGCCGCTGCGCTGGCGCTCGAGCGTGCGCGCGCGGCGCACGCGGCTTTCCACCGCCGCGATCAGGTGCCGCGGCCGCACCGGCTTGGTCAGGAAATCGTCGGCGCCGACCTGCAGCACCTCGAACTGGGTCTCCGGATCCGGGTCGCCGGTCAGGAACACGATCGGCGTGTGCGCGAACGCGGCGTGGGCGCGGATCAGCGCGGTGATCTCGGCGCCGTCGAGGCCCGGCATGTGCAGGTCGGTGAGGACCAGGTCGGGGCGGAACTGCTCCATCGTCGCCATGACCTCGCTGCTCACGCCCACCACCCGCGCCTGCATGCCGGTGCCGTTGAGCACGGTTTCGGCGAACAGGGCCTGGCTGGGGTCGTCCTCGACGATCAGCACCCGGTAAGGCGCGTCGGCGCCATCGCCGTGCGGCAGCACCTGCGGCAGCGGCTCGTTGGCGGCCGGGGCGTCCTCGGCGGCGGGCAGCTCGGGGGCTGGGGCATCGTCGCACCAGCGGCGCCAGTATTGGGCGGGCGGCGTTTCCGCACGCAGCACCGGACCCGGCACCGCGGCAGAACCCTGCCGGGCACCGCCGGATGCATTCGCGGCAGCGGTTCTTGAAGACGCGGGCACGGCCTTGCTCCCCTGTCGATGCGGCGATTATCCGCACGCACCTGCATACAGCCTACTACGGACCGCACAGTTCGATCAGGACAGGGAAAACCCCAGCCCGGGGTCGCCTCAGCCCGTCTGCGGCCGCGGCGCGCGCCTGAACAGCCGGCGCCAGACCCACCACACCAGCAGCGCGAAGAACAGGCTGATCGCGACCACGATCGCCAGCGCCAGCCAGGGGTATGCGAACGCCAGCGCCAGCGCGCCGACCACCGCCGCGTCCTCGGTGAACGAGGCGGTCCAGTTGCTGACCGGTTCGGGCGAGGTATTCATCATCGCCCGCGCGCCGCTCTTGAGCAGGTGGCTGGTCAGCGCCACGCCGGCGCCGGTGGCGAGCATGCCGGCGCCGAGGTCGCCGTCCGGCGACAGCGTCGCGGCGGCCAGGAACGCCCCGGCCGGGACCCGCAGCAGCGTGTGCAGCAGGTCCCAGCCGCTGTCCACGCCGGGGATCTTGTCGGCGAAGAACTCGGCGATCGCCAGCACCCCGGACACGCCCAGCACCCACGGCGAGGCGGTCACCTCCAGCGCCTGCGGCAGGTCCAGCCAGCCGAAGAAGCCGGCCAGGCCGATGCCGAACACGGTCAGGTAGACCCGGATGCCCGCCAGCCAGGCCAGCAGGACCCCGATCGCGAACAGGTGGGCCTCTGTCATCGTGTGTCCCCGGCGCGCCCGGACCATGGGCGGCTCCGCGCAGGTTAGCGCGCCTGCGGGCGGTTGCATGAATGCAGATGTACGTCCGACGGTGGCATCCGGTTGCGCCGGGGCGATGCCGCCGCTATACCGTGCCGATGACCGAGCCCGACCAGACGCCCGAAACGCCGCCGCCCGACGAAGCCCCCAGGGATGAACCCGCGCCGGCCCCTGCCGCGCCGCGGGTGCGCCGCGGAAGGTGGTGGCTGGCGCTGGTGTTCGTCGCCGCGCTGGCATTCGGCGCGTGGGGCGCCTGGAAGACCTTCGCCCCGGCCGACGCCACCGCCCGGCCCCGCGACCAGCGGGCACAGGTGGAGGCGCTCGAGCAGCAGGTCGCCACGCTCAAGCGCTCCGACCAGATCAGCCGCGACGCCAACCGCGACCTGCAGGGCACGCTGGCCGAGCGCGACGAGGAAATCGCCGGCCTGCGCGCCGACGTTGCCTTCTACGAGCGCTTCGTCGGTGCCACCGGCCAGCGCCGCGGCCTGACCGTGCACCAGCTGCACCTGCAGCCGCAGTCCGACCAGGCCTGGCATTTCACCACCACGCTGACCCAGAACCTCAACCGCGGCGCGGTCAGCAGCGGCCAGGTGACGCTGTCGGTGGAGGGCACGAGCGACGGCAAGCTGCAGACCCTGGACTGGGACGCGCTGCGCCAGCAGCCCGGCGCGGCGGGCATCGCGTATTCGTTCAAGTATTTCCAGGAAGTCGGCGGCGACCTGATGCTGCCGCCGGGCTACCAGCCGCTGCGGGTGATCGTGCGGCTGGCGCCCAAGAGCGGCGCGGCGGTGGAGCAGTCGTTCACCTGGACCGACGCGACAAGGCGTTCCGAGCCCGGCGCTTGAAGCCCATCGCCGCGGGCCCCATCCTGTGGCCATGGAAACCAATGTTGCCCACGGCGCCGACCCCGGCTACCAGTCGCTGCAGCGCCCGCTCGACTTCACCCCCGCCGCCGCGGCCAAGGTCCGCGAGCTGATCGCCGAGGAAGGCAACCCGGCGCTGAAGCTGCGCGT
>DATCYC010000284.1:0-2729 GCA_036570525.1 Luteimonas sp. | reverse complement strand
GAGGGATTTTAAGTCCCCTGCGTTTACCAGTTTCGCCATCCGGGCTGCATCGCGAAGGCGCGCCGTGGGCGCATCCGTAAGTCGCAATTCATGGCAACGGAATCCTCTGCGAAATCCGGCCTTCCGCGCGCCTGCCGGTTTTCCCGGCACGTGCCCGAAGGGCCTGTGGCCCGGACTGGGAATTGGAGGCCTGGGTCGGAATTGAACCGGCGTACGCGGCTTTGCAGGCCGCTGCATAACCACTCTGCCACCAGGCCGGTGACTTGCTGCTCCGGATTGAAGATACCCGGATCGCGGGCGGAACGCTTGGCGGCGCGTTCCGCCTGAAAAACAAAACCCCGGCATTGCCGGGGTTCTGCCAAATCTGGAGCGGGAAACGAGACTCGAACTCGCGACCCCGACCTTGGCAAGGTCGTGCTCTACCAACTGAGCTATTCCCGCGGAGGAAGCGGAATTCTACCTTCACGCTCGGAACTGTCAACTGGAATTCCTTCCCCGGCGCGCAAAACAGGCCACGCCGCGCGCAAATACGCCAGGCCTGACCACAGCGTGAGCAGCGCGGCGACCGCCAGCAGCCAGTCGCCCACGTGGAAGACCAGGTCGCGCATGAACAGATCGTGTCGCGGCGCCCGGCCCGGGGACACCGAGTACAGCAGGCACAGCAGCGCGACCATCTGCGCCACGGTCTTGATCTTGCCGATGGTGGCCACCTTGACCCGCGCGCGCTGGCCCAGTTCGGCCATCCACTCGCGCAGGGCAGACACCGCGATCTCGCGCCCCACGATCACCGCCGCCCACAGCGCCATCCACGCGGTGGGGTGGCCCTGGACGATCAGGAACAGGGCCACGGCGACCATCAGCTTGTCGGCAACCGGGTCCAGGAACGCGCCGAATGCGGAGTACTGGTGGTAGCGGCGCGCGATCCAGCCGTCGAGCCAGTCGGTGATCGCGGCCAGGCCGAACACCGCCGTGGCGGCGAAATTGGTCCACTTGTAGGGCAGGTAGAACACCAGCACCAGCACCGGGATCATCAGGATCCGCAGCAGGGTCAGCCATGTGGGGATGGTCAGCTTCATCGCTCGTCTTCAGTCCGGCCGGCGTTCGCTGCCCGGCCCCTGCAGCCCGTGCAGTGTGGCGTAAATCCGCTCGGCAAGCGCGGAACTGATGCCCTCCACGTGTGCGATCTCGTCCGCACTCGCGTTCTTCAGGCCGCCCAGGCCGCCGAAATGCTTGAGCAAACTGGCGCGCCGGCGCGGGCCGATGCCGGCGATGTCCTCGAGCCGGCTGCTGCTGCGTGCCTTCTGCCGGCGGCCGCGGTGGCCGGTGATCGCGAAGCGGTGGGCCTCGTCGCGTACCTGCTGGACCAGCTGCAGGCCGGGGGATGCAGCACCTGGATGCAGCTCCCGGGCCGGCTGCCCGTCGACGCCCGGCAGCAGCAGGGTTTCGTCGCCGGGCCGGCGCGCCTCGCCCTTGGCCACGCCGACCAGCACCGGGCCGTCGACGCCCAGGTCGGCCAGCACCGCCCTGGCCTGGGCCACCTGCCCCGCCCCGCCGTCGATCAGCAGCACGTCCGGCAGTACCCCGTCGTGCTCCACCGCGCGCCGGAACCTGCGCTGCAGCGCCTGGTGCATCGCCGCGTAGTCGTCGCCCGGCTCGATCCCGGCGATGTTGTAGCGCCGGTACTGGCCGCGCACCGGGCCGTCGGCGTCGAACACCACGCACGAAGCCACCGTCGCCTCGCCCATGGTGTGGCTGATGTCGAAACACTCGATGCGCTGCGGCAGGTCGGCCAGGCCGAGCATGTCGCGCAGCGATTCGACCCGCGCGCGCTGCGCGGCCTGGCTGCCGAGCTCGGTGGCGAGCGTCATCTCGGCGTTGCGGCGCGCCAGGTCCAGGTAGCCGGCGCGGTCGCCGCGCACGCTGGTCTTGACCTGCACCCGGCGGCCGGCGGCGGCGCTGAAGGCGTCCTGCAGCAGGTCGACGTCCTCGATCTCGCGGTCGAGGATGATCTCGCGCGGCGGCAGCTGCTCGCCGTAGTACTGCGAGACGAATGCGGCCAGCACCTCGGCCGGGCTGTCGCTGCCGTTGGTTTTCGGGAAGAAGGCGCGCGTGCCCAGGTTGCGGCCGTCGCGGAACGCCAGCAGCAGCACGCAGGCGTGGGTGCCCTGCATCGCGCAGGCCAGCAGGTCCATGTCGGCGACCTGGCCCTCGACGTACTGCCGCGCCTGCAGCGTGCGGATCATCGCGACCTGGTCGCGCAGGCGCGCGGCCTCCTCGAAGTCCAGGCGCTCGCTGGCTGCCTCCATCGCGCGGTTGAGCTCGTCGCTGAGTTCGTCGCTGCGACCTTCGAGGAACAGCGTCACCCGGCGCACCGATTCGGCGTACTCGCGCGCCTGCACCAGGCCCACGCAGGGCGCGGTGCAGCGGCCGATCTGGTACTGCAGGCAGGGCCGCGAGCGGTTGCGGAACACGCTGTCCTCGCAGCTGCGCAGCTTGAACAGCTTGTGCACCAGGTTGAGCGTCTCACGCACCGCCACGACGCTCGGGTACGGGCCGAAGTAGCGCCCGGGGGTGCTGCGCGCACCGCGGTGCAGGCCGATCCGCGGCCACGGCTCCTGGGTGAGCAGCACGTAGGGGTAGCTCTTGTCGTCGCGCAGCAGCACGTTGTAGCGCGGCTTGAGCGACTTGATCAGCTGGTTTTCCAGCAGCAGCGCCTCGGCCTCGCTGCG
>DATCYC010000283.1:0-9596 GCA_036570525.1 Luteimonas sp. | reverse complement strand
CCGGTGGGCGTCGAAGGTGTTCCAGACGTGGCGGCGCCGATCCATGTCGAAGGTGAAGCCCAGCTCGGCACCGCGCGCGCGGATCGCCTCGCCGTTGTCGCGCGCCTGCTGTTCGCTCATGCCGTACTTGGCAGTCAGGTGTTCGATCGCATCCTCGCCCTCCGCCGCCAGCGCCGGGTTGAGCTCGAACGGCTGGAAATGCAGTTCCACGCTGGCGTCTTCGCCGACGCGGGCGATCGCCTGTTCCAGCGCCTGCAGGCCGATCGCGCACCACGGGCAGGACACGTCGGAGACAAAATCGATGCGGATCGGCGCGGTGGTTTCACTCATGGTCTGGATCCTGTCGGGCAGGCCATGGAAGTGCGCCCGAAACGCCCGGAATCAAGCCGTACCCGGGCCTCGCGCCCGCGTCGGGCGGGCCCCGGCACCCGGGCTGCCGGCAGACGGGTGATTACGGGCGGTCGGTTAAGATCGCGCCCATCCGCAACCCCTTGCCAACGTGAACCAGACCCCGCGATGAAACTGCAATTCCCGTTCATGCAACTGCCGATCCAGTTCGACGCCGATGCGCTGGCGCGCGAAGTCCTGGCGCTCGACGAGTCCTGCTGGCGCGCGCGCATGGGCGGCGTGGCGGGCAACAGCGCCCTGCCCCTGGTCACCACCGACGGCGCGGTGGAAAGCGACGAGCTCGGCGGCGACATGCGCCCGACGCCGTGGCTGCAGCAGTGCCCCTGCATCATGCAGGTGATGGATGCGCTCGGCGCCACCTGGGGCCGCTCGCGGCTGATGCGCCTGTCGGGCCGCTCGCAGCTGGCCGCGCACGTCGACACCAACTACTACTGGCAGGAGCGCATGCGCGTGCACGTGCCGATCGTGACCACGCCGGCGGTGCGTTTCCACTGCGGCGAGTCCGATATCAACATGGGCGCCGGCGAATGCTGGATCTTCGACACCTGGCGGCGCCACGGCGTGGTCAACACCGGCGACGTCGACCGCATCCACCTGGTGATGGATACGGTGGGCGGCACGGAGTTCTGGAAGCACGCGGGCGGCGCGCGGCCCGCGGGCGTGGCCGGCGTGCCCGCACAGCCGTGGACTCCGCGCGTGGTGCCTTTCGACCCCGACGCCGTCACCCCGGCACTGGATTTCGAATCCACCAACGTGCCGGTGGTGATGACGCCGTGGGAAGTGCGCGAGCACATTTCCTTCCTGCTGCGCGAAGCGGTGCCCGATCCGCGCCTGGCGTCGATCCAGCGCGCGCTGTCGACCTTCACCCGGGACTGGCAGGCTGCCTGGGCCTGCCACGGCGAGGATCGCGCCGGATGGCCGCGCTACCGCGCGCTGCTGCAGGCGCTGCACGCCGAACTGGTGGCGCTGGGCATCAACCAGATCGGGCTGCGCAACGAGGCCGGCCTGATGCACGCGCTCACCGCCTGCCTGTTCGAAGTGGCGCTGGCCGACGGCGCGAGCGGCCAGGACGAGGCGCGCCGCGACCACCACGGCGCGCTGCCGGCGGCGCCGGCCACGGCGCGCGACGACGCCGGCGATGCCGACGCCGCGTTCGACCGCCCGGTGTTCATCGTCAGCCCGCCGCGTTCGGGTTCGACCCTGCTGTTCGAAACCCTGGCAACGGCGCCCGGCGTGTTCACCATCGGCGACGAAAGCCACGGCCTGATCGAGGGCATTCCCGCGCTCGACCCGGCGCGGCGCGATTTCGATTCCAACCGCCTGCTCGCGCGCGACGCCGATGACGAGGTCGTCGCGCAGCTGCGCCAACGCTTCCTGGACCAGCTGCGCGATCGCGAACGGCGCCCGCCCGCGCCGGCAACACGGGTGCGGATGCTGGAGAAGACGCCGAAGAACGCGCTGCGCATCCCGCTGCTGCACAAGGTCTTCCCCGATGCGCGTTTCATCTACCTGCATCGCGACCCGCGCCAGGTGCTGGGCAGCATGCTCGATGGCTGGCAGTCCGGCGGCTTCCGCATGTACTCCACGCTGCCCGGATGGCAGGGGCCGGCGTGGTCGTTCCTGCTGGTGCCGGGGTGGCGCGAGCTGTCGGGCAAGCCGCTCGAGGACATCGTCGCCGCGCAATGGGCGCGCACCAGCCAGGTCCTGCTCGACGACCTCGACGCGCTGCCGGCCGACCGCTGGACCGGCCTTGATTACGACCGGTTCCTTGCGGACCCGCAGGGTGAAATCGTCCGCCTCTGCCAGTGGGCGGGCTTCGCCTGGGACCGCGAGCTGGGCGACACGCTGCCGCTGTCGCGCTACACCCTGACCGCGCCCGGCGCGGACAAGTGGCGCCGGCACGCCGCGCTCATCGAGCCCCGGCTCGCCGCGCTGCAGGCGCTGGTCGAACGCGCGCGGACCGCGGCGGACCGCGAGGCCGCGGACACGGCGCCGGTTTAGCAGCGCCTCACAAAACAACCCCGAAGCGGGATGACAATCGAACCGGTCCCCGACCGGAGGCGCATCCATGGAATTTCGCGCTTCGCCGATTTCCCCCACCCTGGTGATTGTCCGCATCCTGGCATGCGCGATGGCGTGCATGCTTGCCACCGGCGTTGCCTGGGCCGGGCCGTCCGACGTCACCGACCCGGAAGCGCCGCGCAGCCTGCCGGCCGACGGCCCGGTCGACGTGCGCTGGACCGATCCGGCACAGTTCACCGAGATCCGCCGCAGCGGCAACCGCCGCGAAGCGCGCCGCGGCGACTGGGTGCACGATCTGGCCGAGTACCTGCGCAAGCGCGCCAGCGACCGGCTGCCCGACGGCCAGCGGCTCGAGGTCACGATCACCGACATCGCGCGCGCCGGCAACTACGAGCCGTGGCACGGTATCAACGCCGATTCGATCCGCTTCATGCGCGATGTCTACCCGCCGCGCATCACCCTGGACTTCAAGCTCGTCGGCGCCGATGGCAACGTACTTGCGCAAGGTACGCGCGAGCTGTCCGATATCGCCTACCTGCAGCGCGGTTCGCCGCTGGCCGACAGCGACCAGTTGCGCTACGAGAAGCGCCTGATCGACGACTGGCTGCGCAAGGAGTTCCGCGAGCCCGCTTCCTGATCCGCCGCCCGGCCTGCCGTCCGCCCCGTCCCGCGCAGACGGCGCGGACAACGGGCGCGATGCTGTTCCGATAGAGTATCGCGATCGCCTTCGCCGACAGGCCGATGCCCACCGGTTCCGAAATCCCCGCCTCGCACGCGACGCTCTACCGGCTTGCCCTGGCCAGCATCGGCATCGGCGTGCTGGTGCTGGGGTTCAAGTTCCTGGCCTGGAGGCTGACCGGCAGCGTCGCGCTGTACTCGGACGCGCTGGAAAGCATCATCAACGTCGCCACCGCGATCGCCGCCTTTGTCGCGGTGCGGGTCAGCGCGATGCCGGCCGACGACAACCACCCCTACGGCCACACCAAGGCCGAATACCTGTCGGCGGTGATCGAGGGCGTACTGATCATCCTCGCCGCGCTGGCGATCCTGCGCGAGGCCTGGGCGGGCTTCTTCGCGCCCAGGCCGATCGACGCGCCGGCACTGGGCCTGGCGATCACCGGCCTGGCGACGCTGGTCAACCTGGCCTGGGGCATGCTGCTGATCCGCCGCGGCCGGCGGCTGCGCTCGCCGGCGCTGGCCGCCGACGGCCACCACCTGATGACCGACGTGTGGACTTCGGCCGGCGTGATCGCCGGCGTCGCGGTGGTCGCCCTGACCGGCTGGACGCGGCTGGACGCGGTGATCGCCGCACTGGTGGCGCTCAACATCCTGTGGGCCGGCTGGAAGATCATGCACGACAGCGTCGCCGGGCTGATGGACACGTCGCTGCCGCCGGAAGAGGTCGCCCGCATCGAGGCGATCATCGCCGCCACCCGCGGCCCCACCAACGACATCCACGAGCTGCGCACCCGCCACGCCGGGCGCCTGACCTTCATCGACTTCAGCCTGCGCGTGCCCGGCACGATGAGCGTGGACGATTCGCACGCGGTGTGCGACGACCTCGAAGAGGCGCTGCGGCGCGAGTTCCCCGAGTCGTCGATCACCATCCACGTCGAACCGCGCGGGCACGCGCATTGAACGCGCCGCGCACTGCTGCCCGCCCCGGACCGCGCGCGCGATGACGGTCTACGTCGACGACGCAGTCACGCTCTGGCGCGGGCATCGCTGGGCTCACCTGATGGCCGACACGCTGGACGAGCTGCACGACTTCGCCGCGCGCCTGGGCATCCCGCGGCGGGCGTTCCAGGACAAGACCAGCGGCGCGCACTACGACGTCACCGCGCAGCTGCGCGAGCGCGCGATCGCACTGGGCGCAATGCCGATCTCGCGCCACGACGACCGCGCCCTGATGCGGCGGGTGATCGCCAACGCACGCGCGCAGGGGCGCCGCGAAGCGCCGTAGGAGCGGATCTTGGATCGCGGTTCGGCCAACGCAGGCGCGATCGCGGCCATGGGTCGCTCCTGCGGGCAACGCTCAGAAGAAGCGGAAGATCGGATCGACGTGGCCGTCGACGTAGTGCAAATCGCTGCCGTAGCCGCTGCTGTTGCCGTAGCCGATGCCGAAATCGCGCTGCCGATGCAGGTGTCGCGGCAGCTCCACGCCCGCCATCGGCGGCGACTGCGCGGAATGTGCGAGCGACAGGTCCGGTTCGGTACGAGGGGGTCCGGAAGGCGACGATTCCGGGAAGGGGTGGCGCGCGTTCATGACTGCAACTCCGTGGGGGAAGGAGCGTCGGCAGCTTGCGCCTGCCGCGCGCGCGCGGCGCGTGCCAAGCGTCATCCAACCTTCGGCATGGCCGCGGACGAAGCGACGCCTGTCCCACGCTGGATGCACGCAGCGCCGCGCGCCGAAGCCGGTCGCGGCCCTGTCCCGGCGGCTGTCGCGCCACCCATGCGGGCCGTTGCGTTTATCCTTCCGGTTTCGCGGCGCGGCCGCCGCATGGAGACACGACGATGAGCGACACCCCTCCCGACCGCCTGTCCAGCGACCCGCGCAGCCGCTTCCACGATGCCGCCGCGCTCGAACGCGGCATCGGCGTGCGCTTCAACGGCGAGGAAAAGACCAACGTCGAGGAGTACTGCGTCAGCGAAGGCTGGGTGCGGCTGCCGTTCGGCAAGGCGCTCGACCGCCGCGGCAATCCGATGACGGTCAAGGTCAAGGGCACGGTGGAGCCCTGGTTCAAGGACGCCATGCCCGAACCTCCTACGACTTGAGTTTCCAGCCGGTGCGGAAGATCCACCACACGGCCAGCAGGCACAGCACGAGGAAGCCGAGGATCGCCGCGACGCTGATCGCCACGTTCACGTCCGACACGCCGTAGAAGCTCCAGCGGAAGCCGCTGATCAGGTACACCACCGGGTTGAACAGGGTGATCTTCTGCCACACCGGCGGCAGCATGCTGATCGAATAGAACGCGCCGCCCAGGAACGTCAGCGGCGTAACCACCATCAACGGGATCACCTGCAGCTTCTGGAAGTCGTCCGCCCACAGCCCGACGATGAATCCGAACAGGCTGAAGCTGACCGCGGTGAGCACCAGGAAGGCGATCATCCACAGCGGATGCTCGATCTCGTACGGCACGAAGATGCGCGCGGTCACCAGGATCAGCACGCCCAGCACGACCGACTTGGTGGTCGCCGCGCCGACGTAGCCGATGACCACCTCGACGAACGACACCGGCGCCGACAGCAGCTCGTAGATCGTGCCCGACCACTTGGGCATGTAGATGCCGAACGAGGCGTTGGAGATGCTCTCGTTGAGCAGCGACAGCATGATCAGGCCGGGAATGATGAAGGCCCCGTAGCCGACACCGTCGACCTCGCCCATGCGCGAGCCGATCGCCGCGCCGAACACCACGAAATACAGCGACGTCGACAGCACCGGGGATGCGATCGACTGGGTGAGGGTGCGGAAAGTGCGCGCCATCTCGAAGCGGTAGATGGCGCGGATGGCGTACCAGTTCATGCGCGGCCTCCGTTCCTGCCGTGCACGAGGCCGACGAAGATCTCCTCCAGCGAACTCTCGCTGGAATTGAGGTCCTTGAAGTCGATGCCGTGCGTGGCCAGCCGGCGCAACAGGTCGGCGATGCCGGTTTCCTCGGTCTGGGTGTCGAAGGTGTAGACCAGCGACTGGCGATCGTCGGACAGCTCGAGCGGCAGCGCGGACAGCTCGTCTGGGATGCGCTCGAGCGGCGCTTGCAGCGCCAGGGTCAGCTGCTTCCTGCCGAGCCGGCGCATCAGCGTGTCCTTGTCCTCGACCACGACCAGCTCGCCCTTGTTGATCACGCCGATGCGGTCGGCCATGTCCTGCGCCTCCTCGATGTAGTGCGTGGTCAGGATCACGGTCACGCCGCGCTCGCGCAGCCCGCGCACCATCTGCCACATGTCGTGGCGCAGCTCGACGTCGACGCCGGCGGTAGGTTCGTCCAGGAACAGGATGCTCGGCTCGTGCGACAGCGCCTTGGCGATCAGCACGCGCCGCTTCATGCCGCCCGACAGCGCCAGGATCTTGCTGTCGCGCTTGTCCCACAGCGACAGGTCGCGCAGGACCTTTTCCAGGTAGGCGTCGTCGTGCGGCTTGCCGTACAGGCCGCGCGAGAAGCGCACCGTCGCCCACACGCTCTCGAAGGCGTCGGTCGACAGCTCCTGCGGCACCAGTCCGATCTTCGCGCGCGCGGCGCGGTAGTCGCGGACGATGTCGTGACCGTCCGCGGTCACGCTGCCGCTGCCCGGCGTGACGATGCCGCAGACGATGCTGATCAGCGTGGTCTTGCCCGCGCCGTTGGGGCCGAGCAGGGCGAAGATCTCGCCGCGGCGGATGTCCAGGTCGATCGACTTGAGCGCCTGGAAGCCCGAGGCGTAGGTCTTGCCGAGTGCCTTGATCGAGATGATGGGCTGCATGCGGGGTCCGGTGACGTGCGCCGGGGCTGGGTACCGGCGTCGGGGTGCACAGCCTACGGGCAGGCGCGCCGCGGATAAACAGGCCTGGGGCGGAGGGATCATCCCGTCAGCGGGCCAACGGCGCCTGTGTTCCACACCCCGCCCTTCTCCCGCGTGCGGGAGAAGGTGCTGAAGGCGGATGAGGGTGCGAGCGGAGCGAGCTGCTTGGGGGAGATCAAGAGCACGCTTCGCTGCGCTCGCGCCCCCTCATCCGGCGCTTCGCGCCATCTTCTCCCGTGAACGGGAGAAGGGCCGGGGTGCTTCGCGGCGTGATGGGGCACTTGACCACCGCCCGCACGGCGATGAACCTGTCGCCCCCACCCGAAGGACGCCCCGGCATGCAGTTCCTGGCCCTGGTCTACGTGGACAACGAGATGCTCGAAGCCCTGCCCGCGGGCGAACCCGACGCGATGATGCGCACCTGCCTGCGCCACGCCGACGAGCTGCAGGCCGAGGGCAAGCTGGTCGGCTTCCAGCAGCTGGAGGACGCGCACACCGCAAAGTCGGTGCGCATCCGCGGTGGCCGCACCAGCGTAGTGGACGGCCCGTTCGCCGAGACCAAGGAGATCCTGGGCGGCTTCAACCTGATCGAGGCCGACGACATGGACGAAGCGGTGCGCATCGCCTCGGAGTTCCCGTGGGCGCGCACCGGCTGCATCGAGGTGCGCCCGGTGCGCGACGTGGATGCAGTGCGCCGGCGCGTCGGCGCCTGAACGGTTCGCGACCACGCCGATGGCAACCCGCCGTGTCCGGGCACCCGCCCCGCACGCACGGCCTGAATACCCTTCCCTGATGCGCCCCCGCGCGCGCCGCATCACGCGTCCTTTTCGCCATCGAAGCTAGCCTGTGCGGGCGCTTATCCGCGTCCAGCCCGCCATGGCGAGGAGGAAGGACATGAAGACCCGACACGTGTTCGTGACCGATACGGTCGACCACGCCACCGCCGCGATCGCCGCCGCCAGGCGCGCCGGCATCAAGGACGGCGACATCTCGCTGGTCGCCGACTCGTCGATCGAGATGCAGGAAGTGCCCGACGACCTGCGCAACGCCGAGAACGACTTCATGCCCGCCGCCGTGCGCGGCGCGATGGCAGGCGGTTCGGCAGGCCTGATCGGTGGGCTGATTGGCGTCGTGGTGCCACCGATCGGCCTGACCATCGCCGGCGTGGCGGCGACGACGCTGGTCGGCGCGGCGGTCGGCAGCTGGGTGACGGCGCTGATCGGCTCGATGGTGCCCGACGAGGTCCATCGGCGCTTCGAATCGGAGATCCGCGCCGGACGCATCCTCATCGTCGTCGACGAGACGCCCGGAACCATGGCCGCTGCGGAAGCCGCGCTGCGCGAGGCGGGCGCGGAGCAGCTTCCCTACGAGGCGACCAGCGCGCTGCACCGCTGAAGCCCGCGACCGGCGCGGAGCTTTTCGACTCGTGCAACGCAGCGCGGCAGGCCCGAGGCCTGCCGCGTGCTTTCGGTTGAACCTGCGCGGGACGTCCCCGCGCAATTGGCAGATCAGTCCTTTTCCTTGCCCATGACCGCGCCGGTATCCGGGTCGATTTTCAGCTCCACGTCCTTGCCGGCCGGGTCGTCGGCCTCGGCGTTCCAGATTCCGTCTTCGTAGTCGACGTCGTGCACGTTGGTATAGCCGGCGACCGACAGCTTCGCGCGCACGTCGGCCTCGGACAGGTTGGCGACCAGCTCGTCGGGGCGCACGACGCCGGTTTCCGGATCGATACGCACGTCGACGCGGTTGCCGTCGCCGCTGCGCGCGTCCGCCTTCCACACGCCGTCCTCGAACTTGACGTCGTTGACCTTGGTGTAGCCCTGGGTCTCGAGCTTGGCCCGCACCTGGGCCTCGGTCATGCCGTCCTGGGCGAGTGCGTAGCCGGCTGCAAGCACCAGCGCGATCCCGAGCAGCGATGCATGTTTCATGGTGTCGACTCCTGTGGGGGTGCGGGCAGTCTTCGCTGCCGTGAGGGAACGGCCGATGAAGCGCAACCACGCATGGTCATCGCCCGTTGCGGGATGTGCAGGAGGCGTCAAGCGCGCCGGCGCCAGGTGGCCGCGTTCATCCGGCTTTCGTGGGGCGCATGACGGGTCGGGGTTCTCCCCACGCGGTTTGCGGCGTTTCCCGACCTGAACCTGGGGCAATCGACGACTGACCGCCGATGACGGCCACGGGAGCATGTCGTCGACATCGGCGCACGTCGTCAACGCGTCGCCAGACACTTCCGGCTCCAGGGATGGAATCATGACCCCACGCTTCGCCCGCCTGCTGTTTTCGCAGTTCCTGCCCCTGCTCCTCCTGCTGCCCGCGTGCGCGTTGCCGCTGCACGCGGCCGAAGCATCCCCGCCGCGGCTGATGCTCGCCACCGGCTACCAGGACGACGTCGACGCCTCGCGCTACTGGGTGAGCGAGAAACTCGACGGCGTGCGCGGGCGCTGGGACGGCCACGCGCTGTGGACCCGCGGCGGCCACCGCGTCCACGCGCCCGCCTGGTTCACCGAGGGCTGGCCGCCGGTGCCGATGGACGGCGAGCTGTGGCTGGGGCGCGGCCGCTTCGAGGACACCAGCGGCACCGTGCGCGCCGGTGATGCCAACGACCCGGCGTGGCGCCGGATGCGCTTCATGGTGTTCGACCTGCCGGGCGATCCGGGCACGTTCACCGA